>DRKG01000434.1 GCA_011051855.1 bacterium
CCGGCACCAAACGCAACCACCGCCAGCAACAGCACCAGGCCGAGCACCGCGAGACCGATGTTGGGCATGCCGAACAAGGTCGCCGCAATCATGCCCAGCGCGATCACGACCACCGGCTTGCTGAACACCAGCCTCAACGTGCTCGGCTCGGTCGACGCCGGGCGCGTATCCAACACTGTGACGTCCGTCTCGACGTTGACCGCCTTGCCGCTCATCGCCGTGACGATCAGGTTGTAGACCATCATCAACCAACCGACGACGAACAGGCCGCCGCCGATGCTACGGGCCACATACATCAACTGCTGGCTGTTGATGATCGGGTTCCATTCCGGGTAGGTCAGCGCACCGTCCGCTTCGACCGCGCGCCACATCAGGCCCTGGCTGATGCCGCTGATCCACATCGATGAGACGTAGAGCAGGATGCCCATCATGCCGATCCAGAAGTGCCAGTCGGCCATCTTGGTGCTGTGCAGCTTGGTGCCGAACAGCTTGGGGACCATCCAATAGAACATTCCCGCGGCCATGAAGCCGTTCCAGCCGAGCGTGCCCGAATGCACGTGACCGATGATCCAATCGGTGTAGTGGCCGAGCTCCGAAACGGACTTGATCGACAGCAACGGCCCTTCGAAGGTCGCCATACCGTAGAAGGTCACGCCGGCGACGAAGAACTTCAGCACCGGGTCGGTGCGCACCTTGTGCCAGGCACCACGTAGCGTCAGCAGGCCGTTGAGCATGCCGCCCCACGACGGCGCCCACAGCATCAGGCTGAACACCATGCCGAGCGACTGCGTCCAGTCAGGCAGTGCGGTGTTGAGCAGGTGGTGCGGGCCGGCCCAGATGTAGATGAACACCAATGCCCAGAAGTGCACGATCGACAGCCGGTAGGAGAACACCGGCCGATCGGCTGCCTTGGGCAGGAAGTAGTACATGATCCCGAGGATCGGAGTCGTCAGAAAGAAGGCGACCGCGTTATGGCCGTACCACCACTGCGTCAACGCGTCCTGCGCGCCAGCGAACACACCGTAGCTCTTGGTGCCCGCCACCGGCAGGGACAGGTTGTTGACGATGTAGAGCACCGCAATCGTCAAGATCGTTGCGATGTAGAACCAGATCGAAACGTAGAGGTTCTTCTCGTTGCGGATCGCGAGCGTCCAGAAGAAGTTGACGGCGAACGCAACCCAGACCAGCACGACGGCGATGTCCAGGAACCATTCGAGCTCGGCGTATTCCTTGCCCTGCGTCATCCCCAGCGGCAGCGTGATCGCAGCACCGAGGATGATGAGTTGCCACCCCCACAGGTGTATCCGGCTCAGCAGGTCGGACGCCATCCGGGTCTTCAGCAGGCGCTGGGTCGAGTAATACATGCCTGCGAACATCATGTTGCCCACCAACGCAAAGATCGCGGCATTGGTGTGCAGCGGGCGCATGCGCCCGAAGGTCAGGTATGGCGTGTCGAAGTTGAGCTGCGGGAAACTCAACTGTAGAGCGACGACCAAACCGACGAGCAGGGCGATCAGGCCATAGGCGACACTTGCCCAGACGAAGCCACGTACGACGCCGTCGTCGTAGGTGATGCGCCGGGTCTCGCTAGAGGTTGCTACTTCCATGAGGTCACTCGGTTTCGAGAGAGGGTGGGTCGATTTCTTGCGCCCGATCCGCCGGACGCGCCTCGGCGTCGTCCTCGAGCGGCATCAGGCAGAGACGATCTGATTCGTGGCAGTCGCCCTGCTTCGCGGAAAACACGAACAGCAAGAGCGCTCCGACAACGAGAACGAGGCTGCAGAACAGCAATACGGGGACGATGTTCATGCCGACCTCCGCCGTTGCAGTCGCAAGCTCGTGTGCAAGACGAGCGCGATCGAGCTGATCGGCATCAGCACGGCGCACAAGAGCGGTGTCATCAAACCGGCCAGGCTCAATGACAATGCCGCTACGTTGTAGAGCAGGGCGAGCGCGAGATTGGCGCGCACGACGCGCGCGTGCTCATCAGCGATCTCACAAAGCGATGCGACGGCCCCCGCCTGAGCGCCCCGGAAACAGAAATCCGCGCGGGCCGGCAGCACCGGCCGGTCCATCGCCGGAGTCCCGGCGCAGTAGGCCTCCGCGAACGCGGGCGCGTCGTTGAGGCCGTCGCCGATCATCATGGTGTCGTCGCGATCCAGGCGCGCGACCGCGAGCGCCTTGTCCTGGGGAGACATTCCGCCTACGGCGCAGTCGGGCGGCAGCCCGAGGTCGGCCGCTGCGGCCGCGACACGATCCGGGCGATCGCCGGACAGCAACCACACATCGTGGCCGCGGGCACGCAGCGCCCGGACTTCCTCGGCGGCGCCGGCGCGGTAGTCCTCGACCAGTGTGAACGTCGCGACCAAGTCTCCATCGCGAGTCAGCACACATTCGCGGCGCACGCCCTCGCGTTCGGGCAGACCACAGAAAGCCCGCGATCCGAGCCGCCAAACCGAATCGAGGTGTTTGGCTTCGAGGCCGGCTCCGATGTGCTCCCGCACGGCGAGACAGTCCAGGATCGGCCGCTCGTCGAGCGCCTCGAGCACCGCCTGGCTGACCGGATGGTTGCTGGCGGCTGCCATCGTCGCCAACACCGGCAACGCCGTACGCGGCACCGGCCCCTCCGCCTCGGCACGCAGGCCACCAAACGTCACCGTGCCGGTCTTGTCGAAGATCACGTGACGCACGACCCGCACCTTGTCGAGCAGACTCCGGGTGCGCACGAACACGCCGCGACGACGCAAGCGGGCCAACGCGAGGTGAAAGGCCAGCGGTGTCGCGATGCCCAACGCGCACGGGCAAGTCACGACCAGCACCGCGACCGCAACCGGCAATGCGCGCGCAGGGTCGACGAACGCCCAGACGCCGGCGCCGATCACCGCACACGTCAACACGCCGATCGCGTAGTAGCGGTTGAGCAGTTGCCAGAACTGCACCTTGCCGCGCGTGTCTTCGCGATCGCGCGGTTCCCGGCTGAGCAGCGTGGCGAGTCCCGACTCGGCGTAGCCGGCCGTGACCCGCAAGCGCACCGCCGCACGACCGGCGTGGAACGCGCCCGCCGGCAGCTCATCGCCGGCAGCGAACGCCCGCGGCTCGCTTTCGCCGTTGATCCAGTCGAGCGAGAACATGCTGGGCTCGTGCAGCAGCACCGCACGCGTCGGCACCAGGTCACCGGGAGCGACCACCAGCTCATCGCCGACCTGCAGTTCCTGGATCGGCACCAGTTCGATCGCACCGTCACGCACGCACCGGGCGCGCAGGTGTTCGGCGCCATCGTCGGCGAGCACCTGATCACGGCTCTTGGCCAGCGTGCGCTGCTGCAGGAATCGCCCGCCGAGCATCAGCGCGACGAAGATCGTCAGCGTATCGAAGTAGGTGGCGCCGCCGGTCAACTGGCCATAGACGGAACCGCCGTAGGCCATCAGGATGCCGAGCGAAATCGGCAGATCCATGTGCACGACGCCGGCGCGCACGCCCGCCAACGCCGTCTTGAAGAACACCGGGCCGCCGACGACGACACTGATGGACCCCAGCGCGAGCAGCACCCAACCGAACAGGCTACGGATTGCGGCGTCGCCCGCCGCCGTCGAGGCGTCGAGGCCGAAGTAGAGGCTGACCGCGAGGATCATCGCGTTCATCGCGACCGCAGCCGACACACCGAAACGCACCAACAAGCCGGTGTCGCGCGCGACGCGCCGCGATGGTGGCGCCATCGAGTAGCCGAGGCGCGCGGCCAATCCGAGGAATGCCCTGCCGACCGCATCACCGGCCGGATAGGTCATCGTCACGCGCCCGATCGACGGCGACACCCGCAGTTCGTGCTCCTGGTCGAATCGCCGCCAGAGCGCCCGCAGCAACCAGACGCAGGCGGCGCAACGGATCCCCTGCACGTCGAGATCCATGCGCACCAGCGCACCCACGGTGTGCCGCCGCTCGTATTCCTCGAACCAGTCGAGCGCCGGCACCTGCGGCGCGGCACCGACCGCCCCGGTGGCGCCTCCGCCGAGCTCGTAGAAGCGCAGCAGCCCTTCACCTGCCAGCAGGCCGTGCACCGCCTCGCACCCCGCACAACAGAACGCCGAGTTACGCCGTTCGCCCGGGACAGGGAGGCCACAGTGCGTACAGTGCGCCTGTCCGGTCACCGACGCCGTCGCACCCCCCGACGAAATGCCGGAGCGCGACGCGCGTTCGTCCGAGGTGGCCACGCGGCGTGCCATGTTCTGCGAATGACCCTCCTGCTGGAAAGTTTCGTCTTCGGCGTCGCCAACTCACTGCACTGCGCCTGCATGTGCGGTCCGTTGGCGCTCGCCTTCCAAGGAGGAACCGTAGGGGCTCTCTCGTATCACGTCGGGCGTTCGGTTTCCTATGCCTTTGTCGGTCTTGTGCTCGGCGGCATCGGAGCCAGACTCGGTAGCACCGAACTCGGCACCCCGAGCGCCTACGTGGCGTTCGTGCTCGCAGGTGGCCTGATCGTGTTGGCGCTGCTGGGTGAACGCGGCGCCGTCTCGATTCCGGGGCTCGGCTCGACCCTGCAGCGCGGTCTCGCGCGCACACGCAGCTGGTCGCCGACCTGGCGCGCCGGCGCCCTCGGCGTGTTCACCCCGCTGCTGCCGTGCGGGCTGCTGTGGTCGGCGTTCGCAGGTGCCACGGTCGCGGGCTCGCCGATCGCCGGCGCCGAGGTCATGGGCGGCTTCGCACTCGGCTCCCTGCCACTGCTGCTGGCCGCCCAGTTGCAGGCTTCCCGCCTGGCTCGCCGGTTTGGCCCGCGCACGCTGCTCTTCGTGCAACGCACCGCGATGCTGCTCGCCGCCGGCACACTGATCTGGCGCGGGCTGGTGTCACTCGGTGGAGAGGGCAGTTGTTGTCACTGAACGTCCGCGTCGTCAGTTGGAACGTGCACAAATGCGTCGGCGGACTCGACCGCCGCTACGACCCACAGCGCGTCGCCGCCGTGATCGCTCAACACGACCCGGACCTCGTGCTGTTGCAAGAGGTCGCGCAGCACGGTCGCTGGCACAACCGCGACCGCCAGGTCGACGTCCTCGGTGACGCGCTCGGAATGCGCTACCGCAGCTACTTCGTCAACGTGCGCTTCGGTCCGCGCCGCGGCGAGTACGGCAATGCGATCCTCAGCCGCACACCGCTGACCACCAGCGAGAACCTCGACCTGACACTGCCTGGCCGCAAGGCGCGCAGCGTCCTTCACGCGACCGTGCGCCTGTCGATGCCCGCCGGCGGCTCGCGCACACTGCACTGCTTCAACCTGCACCTCGGCCTCAGCGAGAAGGAGCGGCGCGAACAGTTGCGCACGATGCTGGCCTTCCCTCACCTGGCCCACATCCACCGCGATACGCCCGTGCTCGTCGCCGGCGACTTCAACGACGTGTATGGCTCGCTCGGCAGGCGGCTCCTGGTGCCCGCCGGATTCCGCAGCCGGCACCCGGCCCCGCGCACGTTCCCGGCTTGGACTCCAGTGCGCGCGCTCGATGGCGTGTTCGTGCGCGGCGACTGCGAACTGACTTCGCTGGGTCGCGGACGCTCCAAGCGCGCCCGCACCGCCTCGGACCATATTCCGTTGATCGCCGACCTGCGGGTGTTGCCGGCCGCGCATGCCAGAACGAGAAAGGGCTGAGCCACCGGGGAGGGCCGACCGTTGGGTCCGGCGCCCATCCAACCCATTCGGAGCCCGAGAATGCGCCGAGCCCTCACGTTCGGGGCCACCGCCCTGTTCCTCATCAGCCTCCCCTCGCACGCGACGGCCCAGGAAGCCCCCGGCTTGCTGGCCACAACCGAATACCTATTCGTGGTGCGAGGCGACTGGATCTACCAATACGACATCGACACCCTGCAACTGCGGCATCGCGCCCGAATCGGGCAAGAAGCCAGCGCAGACCGCCCGCAGACCGACGGTGAGGAGGTCATGCCAGCAGCCAGCGCGGGCGGGACAGCCGTCGAGCGCGGCCTGCAGTGGCTCGCCGAACACCAGGACGAAGATGGTCGTTGGGATGCCGACCGATTCATGAAGCACGACACCGGCGATGGCGCCGTCTGCGACGGCCCCGGGAACCCGGTGCACGACGTCGGCGTGACCGGCCTGGCTTTGCTCGCCTTCCTCGGTGCCGGCAACACGCTGCGCTCCGGCCCCCACCGAAGTCACGTCCAACGCGCCGTACACTGGCTGCGCGACCATCAGAGCAACAACGGCCTCTACGGCAAGAGCGTCTCCCACGACTTCATCTACGACCATGCCATTGCCACGTATGCGATGTGCGAAGCCTATGGGCTGTCGAAAGACGAACTGCTGCGGGCCAGCGTACAGACCGCCGTCGACTACCTGGAGTCGCATCGCAATCCGTTCGCGGTCTGGCGCTACCAGCCGCGCGACCACGACAACGACACCTCGGTCACTTCCTGGTGCCTGCTGGCGCTGAAGTCCGCCGAATCGTTCGGCCTGAACGTCAACCCGGCGGCGTTCGAATCGGGCATCGCCTACCTGGATCAGGTCACCGACGACAATGGCCTCGTCGGCTACACCAGGCGCGGCGAACGCAGCTCCCGTATGCCCGGCGATCACGCCGGCCGCTTCCCGATCGACAAGACCGAGACGCTGACCGCCGCCGGCCTGTTCTGCCGGTTTTTCCTCGGACAGGATCCAAGGAAGGTTCCGATCATGAAGGCCTCCGCCGATCGCCTGCTGACGAGCCTACCCAAGTGGGATGAGCATTCGGGAACCATCGACCACTACTACTGGTACTACGGCGCTTGCGCGATGTATCAGCTCGGCGGGGACTATTGGCGGAAGTGGTCCGCGCGCATGGTGCCAGCGGTCATCGAGCACCAACGCCGTGCGGGACACGCGACCGGCTCGTGGGACCCCGTCGGCGTATGGGGGGAGTCGGGCGGCCGCGTCTACTCGACCGCACTGATGGTGCTCACCCTCGAATCCTACTATCGCTACGCGCGCATCGCGCGGTAGCCCACCGGTTGCCACAGCCGGACCTTCAAGCGTGCGCTCGGCAGACGCACTTATATGCTGTCGCCGACGCATGAACCGCCGGCCCCTGCACCCTGCCCTGCTCTACCCAGTAGCGATCGCCGTCGGCGTCGCGATCTATGCGCTGAGCAACCTGATCGAGCCACCCGCCGATAGGCTGCTCAACTTCGGCATCAACTACGCACAGATGTCGGAAGACCCGTTCGGCCTGCTCGGGAAGTTTCCACAGCGCATCTTCAGCCCGCTACTGGCGAACCTGCTCGGGCTGACGGGGGAACGCTTCGCGTGGTTTGCCCAGGGTTGCATGGTCGGACTGATCGCGACCTGGTTCGCCGCCGCCCATCTGCTCGGCGCGACCCTGTTGCAGTCGCTGGTGCTGAGTGCCGTGCTGGCGTTCACCGGCGCGGTGCAGTTGTTCAAGGGCCACCTCGGATACCCGGACCCGATGACCTTCTTGCTGCTGACGGCGACGATCGTCGCGCGCCGGCGGCCGTGGCTGTTCTGGTCGCTGCTGTTCGTCAACGCGATGCACCACGAACAGATCTTCTTCTTCTGGCCGTGGCTCCTGTGGTGGCGCCACCGGCTGCCCGACGCACGTTGGCGGGCAGACCTGCTCGGCGGCGTGCTCGTGTTCGGGCTCTACGTGGCCTGGCGCCTCTACGTCGGCGCCCACGCCGCAAAGCAGGAACTGACGATGAGCCACTACGCGGCCCTCGATTACTTCCCGTGGGGCACCCTCGGGCTGGCGTCACTGAACCTGCTGTCGACGTTCATCTGGTTCGGCGTGCTGCCGATAACCATTGCATGGCACGGATTCGTCGACGGATGGCGCCGTGCCGGCATCGGTATCCTGCTGCTCCTGGCCTGCCAGCACGCCGTCTTCGGCGTGGCCCATGACGTGTATCGGTTCACCTGCTTTCTGTTCGTGCCGCTGATGTTCGCGTTCCTGCGGCTGTTCCGCGAACGCTTCGGCACCCTCATCGTGCTCGCTCTCGGCGCGGTCACGGTCCTTGCGATCGAACTGCAGAAGCCCGTGTTCGTCGAAATCGGCACCGCCGTGCTGACCAAGAACACCGCCAACGGGCCGATCGTGCGCCCGGACATCGTGCACGACATCCTCACCGACGTCGTGCCGACCTACTGGGCCACGTTTGCCGCCTATGGCGCCGCACTGGCTGCGACGATCGCGATCGGCTGGCGGTGGGCGAGCCTGAGCCGACGGCGGGCCGCACTGGAGCCGTCGACGTGATCGCACACAAGTTCGGCGGCAGCAGCCTGGCCGACGCCGAGCGCATCCGCCGCGTCGTCGACATCCTGACTGCGCGCGACGAAGACCAGGTCGTGGTGGTGTCGGCGATGCGCGGCGTCACCGATGCGTTGATCGCCCTGACCGAACTGGCGGCGAACGCTTCCGCGCCATCGCCCTGGCAGGAATCGGCCGCCGACCTCGAACGGCAGCACCTGCGAGCCGCCGAGCAACTGCTGGGCGACCGGGCGCCCCCGATCGTGGCAGCACTCACCGACGAGTTCCGCGAACTCCGCGAGCTGCTGCACGCCCAATCGCTGGTCGGCGCGGTGTCGCCCGACCTGCTGCAGCTGATCAGCGGCCTCGGCGAGCTCTGGTCCTCACGCATGGTCGACGCAGCATTGCGCGCCCGCGGCGCGGACAGCCTGCGACTCGACGCGCGCGACGTGCTGGTGATCGCCGACAGCGAACTCGGGGCGACCGTTTGCTGGCAGTCCACGCGCGAACGGCTGGCCCAGCACCTGCCGCGGCGCGCGCGCCACACGGTCGTGCCGGGCTTCGTCGCGCGCACGCGCGACGGCCGCATCACCAACCTCGGCCGCAACGGCAGCGACTATTCGGGCGCGATCTTCGCATCACTGTTCGATGCCGACGAACTGCACGTCTGGAGCGACGTCGACGGCATCCTGTCGGCCGACCCGCGCACGGTGCCAGAAGCCGTCGAGATCCCGCAGCTCTCTTACTCGGAGGCGTGCGAACTCGCCTACTTCGGCGCCAAGGTATTGCACCCGCAGACGATGGCGCCGGCGATCGAACGCGGCATCGCGATCATCGCGCGCAACACCTTCGATCCGGCCCACCCGGGCACGCGCATCGCCGCCGAAGTGCCGCCGGAACCACCCGTGAAGGGCGTCAGCACCGTCGCCGGCCTGGCGATCCTCAACCTCGAGGGCGCCGGGATGATCGGCGTCCCGGGCACCGCACAGCGCATGTTCTCCGCCCTCGAACAGGCGCGCGTGTCGGTGGTGATGATTTCGCAGGGATCGTCGGAGCACTCGATCTCGGTGGTCATCCGCGAGCGCGACGCCGCCGCCGCGCAACGCGCAGTCGAACGTGCGTTTGCACACGAGCTCGACCGCGGCCAGATCAGCGCGGTCACCGTCGAACGGGACATCGCCGCCCTGGCGGCAGTCGGCGACGGCATGGCCGGCACCCCCGGCATCGCTTCGCAACTGTTCTCGGCGCTCGGCCGCGCCCACGTCAACGTGCGCCTGATCGCCCAGGGCTCGTCCGAACGCAACATCTCGGTGGCGATCGAGGAACATGCCGCCCGCCGCGCGCTGCGCGCCGTGCACGCAGGCTTCTACCTGTCGAAGCAGACCCTGTCGATCGGCGTGATCGGCCCCGGCAACGTCGGCGGGACGCTGCTGCGTCAACTGCACGATGCCCAGGACCAACTGCGTGAACACAACCACGTCGACCTGCGCGTGCGTGCGATCGCGAGTTCCCGGCGCATGGCGCTGATCGACGGAGCCGGCGGAGGCCGCGATCTCGACCGCGATCTCGACTGGCAGGCATTCACCCGCCACGTGCATGCCGAGCACCTGCCGCACGCCGTCATCATCGACTGCAGCGCCAGCGACGCAGTCGCCGACCGCTACCACGACTGGCTCTCCGCCGGCATCCACGTGATCACACCCAACAAGCACGCCGGCAGCGGCCCATTGCCGCGCTACGAAGCCTTGCAGCAGGCGCCGGCGCAGTTCTGCTACGAAGCGACGGTCGGGGCCGGTCTGCCGATCATCACCACGCTGCGCGATCTGCTCGACACCGGCGACCGCGTGCTCGCGATCGACGGCATCCTGTCCGGCACGCTGGCTTTCCTGTTCAAGAGCTTCGACGGCGCCCGCCCGTTCGCCGAACTGGTCCACGATGCGATGCAACGCGGCTTCACCGAACCGGATCCGCGCGACGACCTGAGCGGCCTAGACGTCGCCCGCAAACTGGTGATCCTGGCACGCGAGAACGGCTGGCGCATCGGGCTCGACGACGTCGAACTCGAATCGCTCGTGCCCGAGGCACTCCGCCAAGTCAGCAGGGACGAGTTCCTGGAGCGCC
>DRKG01000435.1 GCA_011051855.1 bacterium
CCATCATCCCTTCTTGAACCGCGAACTCGCCACCCACGCCTTCCACGCTTTCTCGAGTCGGCGGTAGTCGTCGTCGCCGAAGCCCCGGAACGCGGTCTCGACGGCGAGCTCGGCATCGCCTTCGACCAACACCACCTTGCGGTAGTCGTCGAGGATCTTCGCCCAGCGCGGTTCGAATCCGCGCGAGTCCTGGCCGCGGCGCAAGAAGTCGATCATCGAGAAGGCCTGCGCGTAGTAGTAGGGCGCGTTACGACCGTAAAACCGCCGCCGGTCCCAGCGCACGATGTCCCTGAAGGGCACGTAGTCACCGTCGCGCACCATCTTCTGGCACGACTGGTAGCGCATCTTCGAACCGACGTATCGCCAGCCGCCGGTGCCCCAGCGAAACGAGCCGAAGTAGTCGCCGTGGCCTTCGTCGAACCAGCGGTGCAGGGTCGCGTGCCGCTTTTCGCCCGGCGGATGGAAGTAGAAGTCGGCGTATTGGTGCCAACCTTCGTGGTAGGTCACGGTCTCGGTCGCCCCCTTGCCCATCATGCGGTCGCCGCCGAGGAACACGACCAATTCCTTGCTCGCCGGCGAATACCAACCGACGACCCCAGGCGGAGATTGCCCGTACTTGCGGAACTGTTCGTAGGTCGCACACAACCGAAACACCGAGTAGGGTCGCCTGCCGGTCTCGCTTGCCTCCGCAGCCCCCGCGCTTGCCGGCGCGCCGGTGATCGGTCCACCACGCCCCGGGATCGTACCCGGATCGGGCATCACCGCCCGGCTTCCGGTGGCGTCAAGCGGGTACAACTCCATGTACAACGCCCGCATCTTCTCCAGACGCTCGGAATAGAACTTCGCCTGCCGGCGGGCCTTGGCGCGCTCCGCCGGCTTCTCGAAGTCCCACGAGTAGAGCACGATGTAGTTGGGCTGCGTGAAGTAGTCCCAACCCTGCAGGCCATCGATGTTGGCCTTCGCCCGCGCCAACGCCTGCCTGCGTTCGGGGGAATCGGCGTAGCGATCCCGCTTGCGGTCTTCCTCGTCGTCGCCGACCTCGGCGCAGGCTTTGCCGCTGCGGATCATGCGCTTGATCAGGCTCGCCCACTTGCTCTTCGGCTTCTTCGGCTTGCGCTTCTCGAGCGGCATCTCGATGACCAGCGCGACCTCGCGATCGTCGAACTCGTAGACCGCCGCTTCGCAATAGGTCAGGTTGACCAGCCCGCGGGTGCCGTCGACGACGTAGACCCAATGCCGATACGGCAACCGCCCACCGCGCCCCTTGCGCTGCTTGCCTTCGGTCAGGACCTCGACGCCCTTCTGACCCGAAAGCCATTCGCCGAACGACTGCTTGCCACGCGCCTTCTTCGGGAAGCAATAGACGTCGCAGTACCAGGCGTACTGCCCCTTGATCAGATCGCCGACGTCCTTGGGCCTGAGCCGCGCACGGCGGTACCGGTCGGCCGAACCGAGCTTCATCGGCAGCCGCTCGAGACGACTCGGGGCATCGAACTGGATGCCGCATTCGCGCACCACTTCGGTTCGCCAGTTCTGCGCGACACAGGTGCAGGCGAACGCCAGCACCAAGGACAGAGCGCGGATCGCAACGGTGTTCATCGTCAAGGGCCCTGCAACGTAACCTCGGCTTGCATGCGAACGGGTATGTTCTCGCCACCATGAGCCGGTCTCGTCACATTTCCCTTCCCGTCGTCCCCCTGCTGCCGCTCGCACTCGCCTTCGCAGGCGCGTGCACGGCACCCGGCCCCGCGACGCCGATGCCGCCGCGCAGCCAAGACGAACGCATGGCCTGGTGGCGCGACGCGCGCTTCGGCATGTTCATCCACTGGGGGCTCTACGCGATCCCCGCCGGCAAGTGGAACGACCACGGCGACCACGGCGAGTGGATCCGCACCACCGCGAAGATCCCGCGCGAGGTCTACGCGCGATTCCAGCCGCAATGGCAGCCGGAGCAGTTCGACGCCGATCAGTGGGCCCGCCTGGCAAAGGCCGCCGGCATGAAATACGTCGTGATCACCGCCAAGCACCACGACGGCTTCTGCCTGTTCGACAGTGCGTTCACCGACTGGGACGTCGGCAATACGCCCGACGGCCGCGACATCCTGCGTGAACTCAGCGCCGCCTGCCGGCGACACGGGCTGAAGTTCTGCACCTACTACTCGATCATGGACTGGCACCACCCGGACTACCTGCCGCGCCGCGGCTGGGAAGCCGATCGCTCGACCGAGGAGGCCGACTTCGACCGCTACGAACGCTACCTGCACGCGCAGGTCACGGAGTTGATCACGCGCTACCGGCCGGCGGTGATGTGGTTCGACGGCGAATGGGAGAAGACCTGGACGCACGCGCGCGGTCTGCGGCTGTTCGAGCTGTGCCGCCGACTCGCACCCGAAATGATCGTCAACAATCGCGTCGACGTGCACCGGCGCGGCATGCAGGGCTTCTCCGGCAGCCGCGAAGCGGTCGGCGACTTCGACACACCCGAACAGGAAATCCCGGCCACCGGCCTGCCCGGCGTCGACTGGGAATCGTGCATGACGATGAACCGCCACTGGGGCTGGAACGCGCAGGACCGGCAATGGAAGTCGCCCAAGGTGCTGGTGCGCAATCTGATCGACATCGCCAGCAAAGGCGGCAACTACCTGCTCAACGTCGGACCGCGCGCCGACGGCACGTTCCCACCGCGGGCGGTCGAGCGCCTGGAGACGATCGCGCGCTGGATGCGCCGCAACGGCGAATCGATCCACGGCACCACGGCCAGCCGATTCGACCGCCTCGACTTCGGCCGCTGCACCGTCCGGGCCGACGACGACACGTCGACGCTGTATCTGCACTTGTTCGACTGGGGCGAAGGCATGCTGAAGCTGCCGGGATTGGCCAACGAGATCCTGCGCGCCTATGAACTGCCCTATCCCGAGCGCGAACTGCCGTTCGGGCGCACGCGGGACGGCGTGCCCTTCGTGCTGCCGCCGCAGGAACGCGACGACCTCGCGACCGTCGTGGCCGTCGAGGTGCGCGGGCGACCGATCGTGCGCAAGGCGCCGGAGATCACTGCCGAGTCCGAGACGTTCGTAAACTCGCTGCGCGTGCACCTGGCGACCACCGACCCCGAGGCCGTGGTGCGCTACACGCTCGACGGCAGCGAACCGACGCGTACCTCCCCCAGCGCTGACGACGTCGTGCAGATCACCGACCGTTGCACCGTCTCCGCCGCCCTGTTCGTCGCCGGCAAGCGGGTCACGCCGGTGACCCGGCGTGCGTTCGCGAAGGTCTCGCCACTGCCACCGGTCAAGGCGCTGGCCCGCGGCCCCGGCCTCGAACGGACGCGCGCATCCGTCGACTGGCGGCGCATTCCCGACACCCGCGAAGTCTTCGACCAGCCGGCTACCGTCGTCGAACGCATCGACCTGCCCACAGCCATCGGCGAACACGTCGCCCTGCGCTTCCGCGGCTTTCTCGACGTGGCCACCGACGAACTGTACCGCTTCGCACTCACCAGCGACGACGGCAGCAAACTGTGGATCGACGGCCAACTCGTCGTCGACAACGACGGTCTGCACGGCGCCACCGAGGTGATCGGCGAAGCGGCACTGGCCCGCGGCCTGCACCAGGTCGAACTCGTCTGGTTCAACCGCACCGGCGGCGCGGAACTCGCACTGCATTGGGCGCTGCCCGGCGAAGCCTTCACCGAGGTTCCGAACGATCGCTGGCGGCACTGACTACCGCCGGCGCGTCCCGGCAGCTACCGCCGCCCCCGTCGGCGGGCGCGTTCGAGTGCCGCGAGCAGATCCCGATCGTCGGGTTCGCCGTCCGTCTCCGCTGCACCCGTGGTCGTCGTCGGCGCCGCGACCACACCCTCGCGCACGCGGCCTCGACCACGGCGCGGCACGAACACCCGAAGCCGCCGCAGCGCGATCTCGCCCACGAACAGCAACAGAGCCGCGATCGCACACCACGCCGTCAAGTCGCGCCGCCCGAGACTCCGGCGCGGGCCGGCGAGCAGCTCCGAAATGCTCGGCGACACCTTGCCCGACGTGCGCATCGCGAGGTGACGCAGCGTGCGTTCCCCGCTGCGTGGATCAGGCTGCAGAGCCCATTCGGCGGAGTAGGGGCGGCACATCGGCGGCAGGCGCACGGTCTCACCGGCGACCTGCACGGCGGCGCGGTGCACGCCTGCCATACGCAACGGAGCGCGCAGTTCCACCTGGCCGGGAGCGAGATGCTCGACGGTCAGCGCGAGTTCGTCGCCGTTCGGCAACCGGCAACGGCCGCGCACGTCCGCGAGCATCGGCGCCTGCTCGGCGGCGACCTCGAGCCGATAGACGGCGACGTCACCGTCGCGGTGGGCATCGACGAACAACCCGTGCGGCGGCGCGCCGCACAGCCACCGCACCAGCGTCGCGAAGAACGCGCCGTAGCCGTCCCATGCCGCCCATTCACCGCTGAGCACGCCGTCGGCCTCACCGAGGAACGCCGCGGCGCGGCCGAGCCCGACCTGCCAGTGCGCGAGCAACGGCCCGCCCTGCTCGCCGATCGCTTCGAGGTCCATCTCGGCGCGATCGCGCAACCACGCGACCGTGTAGCCGCCGAGCGCCGGCACTTCGGCAGGCAGCTCGCCGAGCAGTCCCAGCGGCGGCAACACCCGCGCGCGCACCGGCTCTTCGACGATCGACGAACGCGCCACCTGGATCGTCTCCTGCGCGAATACGCGCGGCAACTCGGTCGCATCGGCGACGAACTGGCAGCGGCCTTCGCCGAGCCTGGCGATGCGCTGCAGCAACGGCGCATCGGGATCCCGTTCGCTGCCGAGGCCGATGACCGAAACGGTGAACCCGTCCCGCACCAGTTCGGGCAACAGCGCTTCGTAGTCCCCCGGTTCCTCGGCATCGCTGGCGTCGGCGAACAGCACGATGTGCCGATGCTGCTGCGGGGCGTCCCACAGTTGCTCGACCGCCGCCTGCAACGCGGCGCCGATGTAGATGCCACCGCCGCCGGGCTCGATCGCGCCCACGACGCCGCCGAGCTGCCGCCCGTCGTCGACCGGCTGGCGAGCGACTACGACGTGCGCGTCGGTGTCGACGGCGAGCACCGACACTTCGTCGATCGGCGACAGCAGTTCGATCGCGCTGGCGGCACCGCGGTTGGCCAGCTCCATCTTGCTGAGGCCGCCGGCCGAAGCCCGCATCGAGCCGGAGCGGTCGAGCGCGATCGCCATCGCCAGACCGAACCGGCGCTGCTCCTCGCGGATCTCCATGCTGATCGGCAGCACGTCCTCGATCGGCGACTGGTAGTAGCCGCCGACGCCGTAGCTGCGATAGCCGCCGGTCATCAACAGGCCGCCACCGAGGTCGCGCACCCAGGTGGCGAGATCGCGCATCGCGCCGACCGGCAGCGATACCGCCGGCACGTCTTCGATCACCACCGCAGCGAAGCCGTCGAGTTCGCCCAGGGTCAGAGGAGCCGCACCCGGGGCGCGCACGACGATCTCGAAGCCGGTCTGCGCGAGCGAGCCGGTGAGCCGATCCGCGCGGCCAGCCGGCGTCACGCACAACACGCGCGTGCGCGCGATCCCGCGCACGACTGCGAGGCCGCGATCGTTGCGCGGCGCCCGATCACCCGGAGCCGACACTTCGAGCGCGAGCCGGTGTTCGCCCGGCGTGCGCAGCGTGTGCTGCAACTGCAGTTCGTTGCGGCCACTGCGCAGCTCGACCGTGCCAGTGCGCACGACCTCACCATCCGCCAGCATGCGCCACGGCGCGACGACGGCGGCAGTGCTCAGCACGGTGGCAGTGACCGCGAACGGCGCATCGATCGGCGATTCCGCCGGCACCCGCAATGCGTGCACGGCCGTGTCGCGCGGCAGCGAACGCACCACCGGCCGTACGTCGATGCGGATGCCGCGCCGCAGCGCACGCCGCGCGACCGCCTCGGCAGCGGCTGCGGGCACTTCACCGTCGCTCCAGACGAGGAACGTCGCCTGCCGCCCGGCCTCGACCAGACCGAGCGCCGTCGCGAGCCCGGCAGCGAGGTCGCTGCCGTCGGGATCGACCGCCGCCAGGTCGTCGGGCCAGCGCAATACCGCGTCGGGGTGTGCGACCACCATCGCTTCACGCCCGAACGCGACCACGCCGATGCGGTCGCCCGGCGACAGCGCAGCAGCCACTTCTTCGGCCAGCTCCCGCGCCAGGGCGAGATGGCCGGCGGGCATCGAGCGCGAACGATCGATGACGAATACGAAGTCGCGACCATCGGCGGTGCTTCCAAACGAAGGCTCGGCCAACAACGCGGTGAGCAGCACCAGCACCGCGACGCGCACGACCCCGAGCAGCGGTCGGGGCCACAGGCGGCCGCGCAGCACCAG
>DRKG01000436.1 GCA_011051855.1 bacterium
AGTTCTCGGCCGGTGCGCCAATCGGTGGCCATCGCGTCGAGACTCGCCTCGGCAGCGCGCCGTTCGTTGCGCGCGCAGATGTCGAGCAGCTCGGCCTCGCTGCGCACGGCGAGCGGGTCGATCCCCGGGTCCTCGAGCACCTGCCAGATGCGGGCCTCGTACATGCCGACCACGGCGCCGAGCACATGCGGGCTCGAGATGCGGTCGCAGATGCGCAGTTCGAGTCGCACGATCTCGTTGGGCGTGTCGGTGCCGTTCGGTCGGATCGCCAGCCACAGGTGCCGTGGGTTGAACATCGCGCCGCTCGCGAGCTGCTCCTGCACCCAACCGCGGAAGTGCGCGTGGTTCCGGAAGAACGGCACCACCGGCGGCGTCGCCGGGAACATGCGCCAGCGCTCCGAGTGCGCGCCCGTCGGCCGGCCGTGCAGGAACGGTGAGTTGGCGGTCAGCGCGAGGTACATCGACGCCTCGGCGCGCAGCACCCGGTAGGCGGCGATCAATTGCTCGGCGTCGGGGATGCCGACGTTGATGTGCGTGCTCGCCGTCACCACCTTGGTGCCGTAGGTGTCGCGGATGAAGCAGTAGTACGGGTTGTTGGGGTTGGCGATGACGAACTCGTCGCTGCTCTCGAGCGACAGCGTGCTGCCCGGGATCAGCGTGTAGTTGCCGAGGTCGCTCAGGTAGCGTCGCAGTCGGCAGCGCTTGGCCAGCAAGCGATCGAGCAGGTCCTGGTAGCTGCGGTAGGGGGCGGTGATGTATTCGACGTTGCGCGAGTCGGGTTCGGTGACGAAGCCGCGCAGGTCCGCGGCGATGCGGTGCGACAACGGCAGCACGTCGCCGTCGACGGTGCCGGTGTAGACCTCCTCTTCGAGCCCCTTCAGCAGCAGGCGTTCCATGTCAGCTCCTCATCCCGACACCGCGCCGGAGCATGCGGATCGCCGCCGCATAGAAGCCGACGATGAACACCAGCAGCACGGCGAAGGCGATCCCGATCGGGATGTCGGACTCGCCGAGCAGCCCGTAACGGAATGCGTTGACCATGTAGAGGATCGGGTTGGCGTAGGACACGGTGCGCCACGGCTCGCCGAGCAGACTCACGGAGTAGAACACCCCGCCGAGCATCGTCAGCGGCGTCAGCACGAACGTCGGCACGATCGAGATGTCGTCGAAGTTGCGCGCGACCATCGCGTTGATGAAGCCGCCGAACGCGAACGCCACCGAGGTCAGCACCGCTACCGCGATCGTCAGCAGCGGGTGCGCGACCGGCAGGTCGACGAACAACAGGGACACCATCGTCACGATTGCGCCGATCGCCAGGCCGCGGAAGACGCCGCCGACCGCAAACCCCAGCAGGATCGCCTGGCCCGACATCGGCGACACCAACATCTCCTCGATGTGGTGTTGGAACTTGGCGCCGAACAGCGAGCTGACGACGTTTTGGTACGAGTTGATCAGCACGGCCATCATGACCAGGCCGGGCGTCACGTACTGCAGGTAGCTGAAGCCTTCCATCTCGCCGATGCGGTTGCCGAGCACCGGGCCGAAGATGATGAAGTAGAGGCTGGTCGTGATCACGGGCGGCAGCAGGGTCTGCGGCCAGATGCGCAGCACGCGATGGACCTCGCGCCGCACCGTGGTGACGAAGCCGACCCAGTTCTCGCCGAGCCGCGAGCGCGCTCCGTCGGCGACCGATGGGGGCACGGAGAACGGACGGGGGCCGCCGCGCGGGTCGGAGCCGTTCATGGCCGCACCTCCGGGTGGTGCTCGACGAGCCGCAGGAACAGCTCCTCGAGGCGGTTGGCCTTGTTGCGCATCGACGCGATGCGCACGCCCGCGCGGTCGAGCACTTGGAACAGCTCGTTCAGGCTCGATCCGCGCGCGTGCTCGACCTCGATCGAGCCGTCGGCGCGCAGTCTCGGCGCGAAGTCCGGCAGATCGGGGATCTCTGCGATCGGCTCGACCGGGTCGAGCACGAAGGTCTCGGTCGCGAGCTGCTGCAGCAGCGAGCGCGTGTCGGTGTCCTGCACGATGCGGCCGCGGTCGATGATCGCGATGCGACGGCAGAGCTGTTCGGCCTCCTCGAGGTAGTGCGTCGTCAGGATGATCGTCGTGCCGCTGGCGTTGATCTGCTCGAGCAGCTCCCAGGTCGCGCGCCGGATCTCGATGTCGACGCCCGCGGTCGGCTCGTCGAGGATCAACAGCCGCGGTCCGTGCACCAGCGCGCGCGCGATCATCAGCCGGCGCTTCATGCCGCCCGACAGCGAGCGCGCCATCACCGTGCGCTTGTCCCACAGGCCCATCCACTGCAGGCACTCGGCGGCGCGTTCGCGCGCTTCCCGCCACGGGATCCCGTAGTAGCCCGCCTGCTGGGCGACGATGTGCAGCGGCTTCTCGAACTGGTTGAGATTCAGCTCCTGCGGCACGATCCCGATCAGGCGCTTGGCGCCGCCGGGGTCGTTCTCGGTATCGACGCCGAACACCTCGATCGATCCGGCGCTGCGGTTGACCAGCGACGTGACGATACCGATCGTCGTCGACTTGCCCGCGCCGTTGGGCCCGAGCAGGCCGTAGAACTCGCCCTGCGCGACGTCGAGGTCGACGCCTTGGAGGGCCTCGACGCCGTTCTTGTAGGTCTTGCGCAGGCCGCGGATGCGGAGTGCGGGGGGAGCCGGCTTCGGGGGCACGTCGCTACCTGTCGTAGTGGGTGCGGATGTAGTCGATGATGTCGAGGCTCTCGTGCATGCGCACGTCGCGCTCGGGGTCGACGAGGAACGGCACCGTCGAGCGGCCGGTCATCTCGATCAGCTCGCGGCGGGTGTCGCTGTCGGCGCCGAGCGAGATCTGCCTCGGCTCGAACGGGATCTCTTGCTCGGCCAGGAAGTCGAGCACCCGGATGCAGAACGGGCACGCGGGGTCGAAGTACAACTGGATCATGTGACGGACGGCGGAGGAGAAGGTGCCGGGGGCTGCCGAGCTTACGGAGCGGGCCGGGGGAAAAGCTTGCTTCTTGGGCCCTCACCCGCCGGCGGCAAGCGCCCGCGGCGAAAAGCTCGTCAGCGGCGTGGGAAGCGCAGCAGCACGTTGTCGGTCGGCATGCGCCGCACCGTCGGCGCCGCCAATCCCGCGCGTTCGGCGAGTTCCTGCAGATGTTCGAGCGTGATCGGTTCCCGCAGGTTTGCGATCCCCGCGTGCGCGACCCACGTGCGGATCGAGGCCAAGGCTTCCGGATCCCGCTCGGTCGGCAGCCAGGTCCACCCGGGCAGTCGTTCGTCGACCAGCGCCGCCGCGATCGCCTCGCGATTGCGCCCCGCCGACGGCGAAAAGCGCCGCCCATCGGCGGCGCCGGCAAGCGATTCCGTGCGGGTGGGTGGGTCCTCGGTCATGCCGTGATGCGAGCACACCATCGCGCCGTCGCCTATACCAATCCGCTATGACCGACGTCCCTACTGGCCCCGTAGCCACCGAACTGATCCGCCGGATCACCGAGCACCTCGCGCCGAGCCGGCTATCCCTGCACAACGACAGCGACCAGCACCTCGGCCACGCCGGCCACGACGGTTCCGGCGAGAGCCATTTCTCTCTCGTGGTCGAGAGCGCGGCCTTCACCGGACTCAACCGAGTCGAACGGCAGCGGTTGGTGTTCCGCGCGGTCGGCGACCTGATGGACGGCAAGGTGCACGCGCTGCAGGTGCGGGCGGTGGCGCCGGGGGAAGGGTAGTCGTCGACGCCTGCGCTCGGGGGGCCTGTGCCCCACGACCTGCTTCACCGCCTCGAGCTTGAACTCGCGGCTGTGCTTCCTGCGGGATTTGCCCACCGGAGTAGCATCCTTTCGGAGCCTCGTGACTCCTGTCTGGGTGTCCACTTTTCGGGGCAAGATCAGTCGTCAGGTAGGCCTCGATGGCGGCCTCGAAGGCGGCTTCGGTGTGGTGGCCGGGCATCAGCTGGGATCCTCCGTCCCGGGCAGCGGGGTGTCGCGAGCCGGGCCGGAAGTTTGCCGCAGCGCCATGTCACAGCTTGTCACAGTAAGGTGTCGCAGCATGTCACAGCTCCCTCTCATGCCAGCACCTCGCCGGGAAGGTATTGGCGCGTAGGGTCGGTTGGTCCCGACCCGCGATCGGCAAGTAACCCCTTGTCCACCAACAGCTTGAGATCCCGCTGAAGGGTTCGTCGGGTGGCTTCCGGACACAGCGCCTCGTAGTCCTGGATCCTCAGGCGGCCGTGCTCGAGGACGTGGCCGAGCGCCTTCGCCTGCCGGTCCGACAGGCCGTGCTCCTTCACCAGGACGTCGCGCCGGATGACCCGCTCGCCGCGCTCGCGGACCTCGCCGAGCTGCGTGGCCAGCCCCTCGGTGAAGAACTCCAGCCAGCCGGTCATGTCCATGCCACGCTCGCGCACCTCCTGGATCGCCCGGTAGAAGGAAGCTCGATCGCGGTCGTAGTACTCGCTGATCGTGAAGAGCCGCTTGAAGTCATAGCCGGCCCGGTAGAGGCACAGGGTCGAGAGCAGCCGCGACGTCCGCCCGTTGCCGTCGAGGAACGGGTGTACATGGACGAGTTGGAACTGCGCGACGCCGGCGGCCAGCATCGCATGCACGTCGCCAGGATCGTTCAGCCAAGCGACCATCTCGGCCATCAGCACCGGCACGTCCTGCGCGGGCGGCGGGGTATAGATCGTCTCGCCCGTCGCCGCGTTGACCACGTAGTTCTGGATCTTGCGGTACTCGCCGGGCGCGGCCTGCCCGCCTCGCACCCCCTCGACCAGCCGCTTGTGGATCTCGCGGATCAGCCCCTCGCTCACCGGCGCACCGCTGTCCAGGTACTCCGAGACGAACTCGAACGCCCGGCGGTAGTTCAAGAGCTCCCGGATGTCGTCGGGGTCGGCCTCCGGCACGGTCTCGCCCGCCATCAGCCGCTCGGCCTGCTCCAGAGTCAACTGGGTCCCTTCGATGTGCGTCGTATGGTGTGCTTCCAGCACCAGCGCGCGCTCTCCCATCTCCCGGATCCAGCCCTCGGACAGCGCCGCCGCCTCCAAGAAGCCCCGAGCGCGCTCGATGCGGGTGAGCGCAGCGGTGATCGGGTGGGTGATCGTGAAGGTCGGTGCCCAGCGACAACTGTTCTTGGGCGCGGACGACAACTAGATCTGTGCACGTGACCGCCGGCTGAGAGCCACAAGGATCGAGCGCCCGTACCGTGAGCCCTTCCATGGTCTGGGAGGGCTTTGCAGTTGGTGGTGACGGACGCAC
>DRKG01000437.1 GCA_011051855.1 bacterium
CTGCAGCAGTGTGGCGTGCTGCGCGTCGACAACTTCCGCGACATGTTCTCGCTGGCCGAAGCGCTGCTGACCCAACCGCCCCCGCCTGGTGTCGACATCGCGGTGGTGACCAACGCGGGGGGCCCCGGCATCCTCGCCACGGACGCGATCGACGGGCTCGGAATGGCGATGGCGCGGCTGTCGTCCGCGACCGAGAAGCAGTTGCGCAAGGTGCTGCCGGTCGAGGCCAGCGTGCACAACCCGGTGGACCTGATCGCATCGGCGGATGCCAAGCGCTATCGCGATGCGCTGCGGGTGGTCGTGCGCGATCCCGCAGTCGATGGTCTGGTGGTGTTGTTCGTCTCGCCGATCATGATCGACGCGGCGGCGGTCGCGCAAGCGATCGTGGACCAGACCCGCCGTCTGAAGAAACCAGTGCTCGCCTGCGTGATGGGGCGGCAGCGCAGCGATGAAGCGCACGAGATCCTGCGCGAGGCCGGGATTCCGGTGTTCCGCTACCCCGAGGATGCGGCGACGACGTTGCACCTGATGTGCCGGCGATCGCGGTGGCTGCAGCGACGCCCGGTGAAGCTGCCGACTCTGCGCGTGTCCAAAGCCAAGGCGCGGCGGTTGCTCGCCGGGGCGCGGGACGAATGGCTGCCGGCGGCGACCACGGAGGCGGTGTTGCAGGCCTACGGGATCCCGTTCGCCCCGAGTCGTCGGGTCGACTCGCCGGGCGATGCGGTCGCGGCCGCGCGCGCGCTCGGCTATCCGGTGGTGCTCAAGGCGGAGGCCGAAGGGCTGCTGCACAAGAGCGAGCACGACGCGGTGCGCACGGGGCTGCGCACCGGCGACGAGGTGTTCGCGGCGGCCAGTGACCTGATCGAGCGCCTCGCCGAGCCATTCGGAGACGTCACCCTGCAGGTGCAGGCGCACGCACCGGGACACCGGGAGGTGCTGCTCGGCATGACTCGCGATGCCCGTTACGGCCCGCTGTTCGCGGCCGGGCTCGGCGGCGTGCAGGTCGAGCTGATGCGCGACGTCGCGGTGCGCGTCGGTCCGCTCGACGGCAAGGATCCCGAGGAGATGTTCGACGAACTCAAGGGGCGGGCACTGCTCGATGCGTTCCGCGGCGCGCCTGCGGCCGACGTTGCCGCGGCCTACCGAGTGTTGCTGCGCTTGCAGCGGCTGGTGACCGACTTCCCGCGCATTCAGGAGGTCGAAGTCAATCCGTTCATCTTGGCCCGCAAGGGCAAACCGAGCGTTGCCGTCGACGGCCGCATGCGGGTGGAGATCTGATGGTTACGCAGGAAGAGTTGCGGTTCTCGCTGGTCGTGCCGATCTACAACGAGGAAGAGACCGTCGCCACGATGCTGGCGGAGGTCGAAGAAGTGCTGTCGCCGCACGGGCCGTTCGAGGCGCTGTTCGTCGACGACGGCAGCAAGGATCGAAGCCTCGAGATCATGCGCGAGTTCAAGCGCGAACGCGATGCGTCGTGGTTGCGCGTGATCACGTTGAAAGCCAACAGCGGTCAAAGCGCCGCGGTCCTGGCCGGCGTCGAGCAGGCGCGGGCACCGATCGTCGCGACGCTCGACGGCGACATGCAGAACGATCCGCGCGACATCCCGTCGATGCTCGAGCGCGTCGAGAAGGGCGAGTGTGACGCTGTCGTCGGCGTGCGCGCCAACCGGCAGGATACGTTCGTCCGGCGCGCGTCATCGCGCATCGGCAACGCAGTGCGCAACTGGCTGACGGGTGACAAGGTCAAGGATGCAGCCTGCGGCATCAAAGTGATCCGGCGATCGTTTTTCCTGCGGGCGCCGAAGTTCGTCGGCATGCACCGCTTCATGGCGACGTTGGTGCGTTACCTCGGCGGCAAGGTGGTCGAGCAGGACGTCAACCACCGTGAACGCTATGCCGGGACCGCCAAGTACGGCATCGGCAACCGCATGTGGAAGGGGTTGCGCGATTGCTTCGCGATGCGCTGGGTGCGCCAGCGCGTGCTGATGCACGAAGTCAAGGAGGAGTACTGATGTTCGCGAATGCCGTCGATGGCGCGATCGAGGACACGCCGCTCTTTTGGTGGATCATCGGGTTCGGCGGCCAGTTGGTGTTCACTTCGCGGTTCTTCGTGCAGTGGATCGCCAGCGAACGCGCCCGCCGCAGCGTCGTGCCGACTGCATTCTGGTGGCTCAGCCTCACCGGCGGTTTGCTGCTGCTCGCGTATTCGATCTACCGGCGGGATCCGGTGTTCATCATGGCGCAGGCTACTGGCGGCATCATCTACGTGCGCAACCTGATGCTGATTCGGCGCACGCGCGAGGAAGAGGCGTCGTCGTGAAGCGGAGGGCGGTGCGTTGCTGATGCGCGCGATCGTGCTGCTGCTGGCGACGGTGGTCGTGACGTGGCCGCAGTGGCTGCGTGCCGACTGGGACGGCACCGAAGGTCGCCGGGTGCAGATCGCGCTCGAGATGCTGCGCCACGATAGCTGGATGGTCCCGCTGCTGTACGGTGAGCCGACCTGGGCCAAGCCGCCGTTCTACTACTGGCTGTTGATGCTGTGTGCGAAGTGGTTCGGCACCGGCTTCGTTTCGCTGCGGCTGCCGTCGATCCTGGCGGTGTTCCTGCCGGCGTGGGTCGGCGGGGAGTTGCTTCGACGTCCGTTCGGATCGACCGCCGGCTGGCTGTGTGCATTGGGAATCATCACCTCGCCGCTGGTGGTGTTCATGTGGCCGACGGCCGAGATCGATCCGGTGTTCTCGGCGTTGACCGGCATGTCTCTGTGGTTGCTCGCGACCGGGGTGGCGCGCGAACGTCGGTTGTTGGTGTTGTGGAGTGGCGTCACCGCCGGCCTCGCGTTTCTGACCAAAGGGCCGCCGTTCTTCCTGTTTGCGATTGGCGCCTATCTGGTGTGGTACCGGCACCGGCGCATGCGCTTCTTGCTGTGGCACCTGTTGCCGCTGATGCTCGTCGTGCTCGCCTACTTCGTGCCGCTGTGGCTGTGGTTCGTCGATCCGAACGAGATGCTGCGTATCGCCAACGAAGAATCGCTGGGTCGTGTATCGCAGTTCGAGTGGCAGCACGTGCTCGAAATCCCCGAATACTGGCTGCGCGCGCTCTTGATCGTGATGCCGTTCGCCGCCTGGTGCTTCTGGGAATGGCGGGGTGCACGCGATGCGCGGATGAGCGGGGACGACTTGACGCTGCGTATGTGCAGCGGTGCGGCGGTGCTGGCGGTGTTGCTGTTCACGTTCTTTCCCGGTCGACCGACGCGCTACCTGCTGCCGAACGTGATGCTGTTCGTGTTCGCGGTGTCGCCGGCGGTTGCGCACTTCTACCGCCACCGTGGGCCGGTGCCGGGGTTTGCTCGCGCGGTGCTGGGGGTGTTCGGCGTGCTTGGGGCGGCGGCGATGATCGCGATACCGTTCGTGCCGCGTGCCGGTGATGCAGCGGTTGGCGCAGCCCTCGTGGCGGCGGTGTTGCCGTTCCTGGTGCGCACGCCGCGACACGTCGTGCTGGCGGCTTTGCTGATGCCGATCGTCGCGTCGTGGACGGTCGGCTTAGAACGTTCGCTGCGTTGGCATGAGCTGCGGCGCGCGCGGGTCGCGCTCGGCCGGTTGCTGCGGCGCGAATGCGACGCACTCGGGGCCAGCGCGGACCTCGGTTCCTATGGCCACATCGATTCTCCGATCCTGCTCGCCAGCGGGCTGTGGCCAGAAGGTGACGAAATGCGTCGGCGGGTGCCGCCGGAGCGCTGGGTGCTGCACGAAGACACGGCGTGGCGGCCGTTTGCCGAAGCGGCGCCCGAGCACGTGATGCGCTGGCGGATGAACACGCCGTTCAAGACGCTGACACTGCACGAGCGGGTCGGGCCGCCGAAGTGACCGGGGTCCTGCTCGTGCGGCTGTCCGCGATGGGCGATCTGGTGCAGTCGCTCGGCGCGGTTGCATCGCTGCACGCGGTGCGGCCGGACTGGCGGGTGACGTTCGTGACGCAGCGGGAGTGGGCGCCGCTGCTGCAGGGTGTGCCCGGCGTGGCGCGGGTGGTGGCGTTCGACCGCCGGGGAGGGCTCGGCGCGGTGTGGCGGGTGCGGCGCGCGCTCGCGGCGGAACGCTATCGGTTTGCGCTCGATCTGCAGGGCAACTGGAAGAGCGCGCTGTTGACGTGGTTGTCGGGTGCGCGCGATCGGATCGGGATGGCGGCCGACTGGCGGCAGGAACCGGCCAGCCGATGGTTGCTGCGGCGGACCATCACGTGTGCAGCGACTCCGCACCCCGCGCGGGCGGCGTGGGAGTTGGTGCGGTCCATCGCCCCGGATGCGGCGTTCTCGTTGCCACACTTGCGGGCCACCGCGGCGGAATTGGCGGCGGAACGTTCCTGGCTCGAACGCGCGGGTCTCGATCCGGTCCGACCGTTTCGCGTCGTGATCGGCGTCGATCCGCGCGACCCCCGGGCGCTGCGCCCCGAACGGGTCGCACGCCTGTGCCGGGAGTCGCAGGCGGTGTTGCTGCTCGGGCCCGATGAGCGGGGTCTCGGGTTTGCGGCGCCGCGCGTTCTGACGCACGGGCCGGGTGAGGTGCGGCGTCTGGTCGCGCTCGGCAACGCCGTGGCCGCTGCCGGCGGTGAGGTCGTCGGACCCGACTGCGGTGCGACCCACGTCCTGCTTGCGGCTGGTGCGCGCGGGCGGGTGTTGTTCGGTAGTCAGGATCCTCGGCGCACGGCGCCGCCGACGGCGACCGCGTTGGTGGGGGC
>DRKG01000438.1 GCA_011051855.1 bacterium
GAGTCTCGCATCCAGGTCGACGTCGACGACTTTCCAGGGAGCCTCGAGACCGAGAATCGTGGCGTAGAGATCACGGTCGCGCATCCACGCAATCTACCGGGACCCACCAACGAAACCGCTCCTCGCTCACCCGCAGCTCCGTCACCATCGGCGTCGGTCACACCCCCCGAGGCCGACGCCGATGGTGGCGGAGCGGAGGGTGAGCGCCCGTCAGCTCTTGATCCGGAGGAGGAGGGAGCACCCGCCTACCCACACGATTCCCTGAAGACCCCGCGTGTTGCCAGCGGCGGCTGCGGCCGTGATGCCGACGAACAACGCGGCCCCGGCCCCAAGCCGTGGATTGGGGTCGCCGGGCGCGCGGTAGCCGAAGAGCGTGCCGATGGTGAAGGCAGAACCAGGATCGCCGTGGTGATGGCGACAGCGCCCCCCACTCGAAGGAACGCGGCGAGGCGGAGCACGTCGGGGTGGTAGCCCGATCCATGCATGAAACAGTGCCTCCGGTGCGTGCAATCCGCGTTCGGGCAAGGAAGGCGACGGCCGCAGCTCAGCGCAGGCGGGCACTCGCCGCCGCTGGCCGCGGGCTCGCGAGCGCCGGTTCGACGGCCTCGACCGGCACGTCGCTGCGGGCGACGTTGCTGCCGTCGAGCCCGGACAGGGTCTTCGACATCGTCAGTTGCAGGGCGCGGCCGATCAGGCGGTACGGGCTCACCGGATTGACCTGCATCTCCGACACCTGACGGTTGCCGTAGACGTGATCGTGCCAGCGCGGGCGTTCGCCGTCGGCCCCCACCGGCCCGAACACCTCGACGCGCAGGCCGACCTCGGCGAACGTCATCGAGCCGGAGATGCCTTCCTTGGCGCCGACCGTGAACAGCATCAGCGTCGGCTTCAGCACCAGCGCTTCGGGGTCGGCGTGGTCGAGCACGGCCGGAAACATCTCGCTGTCCTCGAGCTGGCGCACCAGCACCTCCGAGAACATCTCGGGGACCGGGCGCTCCCAGAACTCGTCGGTGCCGTAGCGGATCGGAAAGCCCCGATCGTGCAGCGGCAGCACGGTGCCCTCGCGCGCATCGTGGATCGGTGCCACGAACACCGGTCGGTCGCCGGGCGCCTTGGTCACGAACGGCACGTCGGCGTAGAACAGCGAGTTGTCGGCGAAGTCCGCCGTGTAGTTCAGCGCATCACAAGCGCCTGCGCCGAGCAGCAGCAGGGCGAGCGGTGCGAACGACAGACGGGACAGCAGAGGGGAACGCGTCATCACTCCGGTGCCATCGGCATTTTCCCGCACCGCGCTGCACTCCGTGCCGTTTTTGCCTGGGGCCGAGGGAACGGTTACAACGCCGGACCAACCATGGCGCCGAAGAACCCTTTCTCCACCCGTTCCAAGCTCGAGGTCGGTCGCAAGACCTACACCTACTTCTCGCTGCCGGCGCTCGCCGCGGCCGGCGTCGGCGAACTCGACCGGCTGCCCTACTCGATCCGGGTGCTGCTCGAACAGGCCCTGCGCAACCTCGACGACTACGTCGTCACCGAAGAGCACGTGCGCAACATCGCCGACTGGGGGCCCGACACCGCCGGCAAGGTCGAGGTGCCGTTCCTGCCCGGCCGCGTGGTGTTGCAGGACTTCACCGGGGTGCCGTGCGTCGTCGATCTGGCCGCGATGCGCGCCGCGATGAAGCGGCTCGGCGGCGACCCCAAGCGGATCAACCCACTGGTGCCTTGCGACCTGGTCATCGACCACTCGGTGCAGGTCGACGCCTTCGCCAGCAAGGACGCGGCCGACAAGAACCTCGCGCTCGAGTTCCAACGCAACCGCGAGCGCTACGAGTTCCTGAAGTGGGGACAGAAGTCGCTGACCAACTTCCGCGCGGTGCCGCCGGGCACCGGCATCGTGCACCAGGTCAACCTCGAATACCTGGCCGGCTGCGCGCTGACCAAGGAGGTCGACGGCGAGACCTTGGTCTACCCGGACACGGTCGTCGGCACCGACTCGCACACCACGATGATCAACGGCCTCGGCGTGCTCGGCTGGGGAGTCGGCGGCATCGAGGCCGAGGCGGTGATGCTCGGCCAAGCGACCTACATGCTGCTGCCAGAAGTCGTCGGCATGGAACTCACCGGCGAACTGCCCGAAGGCGCGACCGCGACCGACCTCGTGCTGACCGTCACCGAGCTGCTGCGGCAGCACGGCGTGGTCGGCAAGTTCGTCGAGTTCTTCGGCGACGGCATCGCCAGCATGTCGCTCGCCGACCGCGCGACGCTCGCCAACATGGCGCCCGAGTACGGCGCGACGATGGGCTTCTTCCCGGTCGACGACGAGACCTGCCGCTACCTCGAACGCAGCGGCCGCGACGCCGAGCACATCGCGCTCGTCGCCGCCTACTACAAGGCACAGGGCCTCTACTGGTCGGCCGCCGCGCCGACACCGCAGTTCTCGTCGGCGGTGCGCCTCGACATGTCGACCGTCGTGCCGAGCCTCGCCGGCCCGAAGCGGCCGCAGGACCGCATCGCCCTCGACGACATGCAGCGCGCGTTCCGCGAGACGCTGAGCAAGAAGCCGCAGGAACGCGGCTTCGGCCTGTTCGGCGAGCAACTGACCGCCACCGCGACGGTGGCGGACGAGTCGCAGGCCACCATCGGGCACGGCACGGTCACGATCGCCGCGATCACGTCGTGCACCAACACATCCAATCCGTCGGTGATGATCGGCGCCGGGCTCCTGGCCAAGAAGGCGGCCGAGCGCGGCCTGAGCCGCAAGCCGTGGGTGAAGACCTCGCTGGCGCCGGGCTCGCGCGTGGTCACCGACTACCTCGACAAGGCCGGCCTGCTGGAGCCGTTGGCGAAGCTCGGCTTCGACGTCGTCGGCTACGGCTGCACCACCTGCATCGGCAACAGCGGCCCGCTGCCGCAACCGGTCGCCGAGGCGGTGCGCTCGGCCGACCTGGTCGCGACCTCCGTGCTCAGCGGCAACCGCAACTTCGAAGGCCGCGTCAACCCGGACGTAAAGGCCAACTACCTCGCGTCACCGCCGATGGTGGTCGCCTACGCGATCGCCGGCACCGTCGACATCGACCTCGACAAGCAACCGCTCGGCCACGATCCGAACGGCGAGGCCGTCTACCTGCGCGATCTGTGGCCGAGCCAGCAGGAGATCCTGGACACGATCGCCAGCAGCATGTCGCCGCAGGCGTTCAAGGAGCAATACGCGGCGGCGGCGAGCAGCGACGGCGGCCCCGAGCCGTGGCGGAAGATCACCGCCGAGCCGAGCGACCTGTTCGCGTTCGACGACCAGTCGACCTACATCCAGGAGCCGCCGTTCTTCCAGACGATGACCGAGGACGTTGCGCAGATCACGCCGATCCTCGGCGCACGCACGCTGGTGCTACTGGGCGACTCGACCACCACCGACCACATCTCCCCGGCCGGCACCATCAAGCCGGAGAGCCCGGCGGGTCAATACTTGCTCGCCAACGGCGTCGCGCAGAAGGACTTCAACAGCTACGGCGCGCGGCGCGGCAACGACCGCGTGATGACGCGCGGCACGTTCGGCAACATCCGCCTGCGCAACCTGTTGGTCAACGAGGAAGGAGGCTTGACCCGGCACCTGCCGAGCGGCGAACGCATGTGGATCTACGACGCTGCGATGCGCTACCAGGAGGCCGGTACGAACCTGTGCGTCATCGCGGGCAAGGAATACGGCACCGGCAGTTCGCGCGACTGGGCGGCCAAGGGCACGCTGCTGCTCGGCGTCAAGTTCGTGCTCGCCGAGAGCTACGAACGCATCCACCGCAGCAACTTGGTGTTCATGGGCGTGCTGCCGCTGCAGTTCGCGGACGGGCAGACGCGCGAGTCGTTGCGTCTGACCGGCGTCGAAGTGTTCGACGTCGCCGTCGATGATTCCCTGCAGCCGCGCCAGTTGCTCGACGTCACCGCGACCCACCCCGAGACCGGTGCGGTCACGAAGTTCCAGGCGGTGTGCCGGATCGACACGCCGGTGGAGGTCGATTACTATCGCAACGGCGGCATCCTGCAGGCCGTGATGCGCAAGCTGCTCAAGCAGGGCGGCGAGTAGGCCGCCGCTACGCGCCGACCGATGCCCTCCGCGCCGAACCGCCTGCCGCCAAGCGCCGAGTTCGGCCGCCCGGCCAGCGGCCTGCGACGACGGCTCTACGACGTCATTTTCGGCATCGAC
>DRKG01000439.1 GCA_011051855.1 bacterium
CCCCCTGCCGCAACCCTGGTTCGACGCGGACCGCGACGGCGACGGCACGATCGACGCCAGCGAGTTCCGGCAACTGCTGCGCAACCTCGACCCCGGCCTGTTGCGCTGGGCGCAGCGGTTGCTGCAACGCCTCGACAAGAACGGCGACGGCAAGCTTTCGCCCGCGGAGGTCTCGCCCCCGACCGGCGCCACCGCCGCGCCCGAGCGACCACCCCGCAAGGGCGCAGCCGAGCCCGTCGTCGTCCCGCAGCGCTGAGTCCCGGCCCGCGTTCCGGCGACTGCTTGCACCTGATCCTGGCCGCCGCCCGGCGGCTGCGGTACGAACGGGCACCATGCGACGCGTCGCCACCGTTCTCGTTCCGATCCTGTTCGCCGTGACGGCGCACGCGCTGGCGCAGGCGGGCGAGGCACCGCGCACGGTCCCCGAGCGCACCGACTACGCCGAGACCTCGCGCGCACGAGACGTCGAGGCGTTCCTCGACGCCTGCCTCGGCCTGCCGCACGGCGACCGGCTCGAGGTGCGCGTCGCCGGCCGCAGCCACGAGGGTCGCGGCATCCTGCTGGTGCGCGCGGCGCTGGCCGACGACCGGCGGGCATCGGCGCCGGAACGACTGCGCGCGCTGGTGATCGCGAACATCCACGCCGGTGAAGTCGAGGGCAAAGAAGCGGTGCAGGAGCTGCTGCGCGAGGTCGCGAACGGTGAGCACACGGACCTGCTCGAACACTGCGAGCTGTGGTGCGTGCCGATCTACAACGTCGACGGCAACGAAGCGATCAAGGTGGGCAACCGCCGCGGCCAGAACGGCCCCGATGCCGTCGGCCAGCGCCACAACGCGCAGAACCTCGACCTGAACCGCGACTTCGTCAAGGCCGACGCCGCCGAGACGCGGGTGTTGCTGAAGCTGTTCCAGGAGGTCGATCCGCACCTGTTCCTGGACCTGCACACGACCAATGGCTCGCGCCACGGCTACCACCTGACCTACGCGCCGAGCCTGTCTCCGAACGTCGACCGCGACGTCGACCGACTGGCCCGCGACCTGCTCGAACGCGCCCGCACGGCCCTGCACGAGCAGGGCTTCGAGGTGTTCGACTACGGCAACTTCGAGACCCGCGACTGGGACGGCGGCGGCGCCCCGAACTCGCCGGCCGGCCAGCGCGGCTGGTACACCTACGACCACCGCCCGCGCTACGGCGTCAACTACTTCGGCCTGCGCAACCGTGTCGCGGTGCTGAGTGAGGCCTACAGCTACGACGACTTCCGCACCCGCATCGCGGCGACGCGTGCGTTCGTGCTGGCGGTGCTCCGGCAACTGGTCGCCGAGCGCGCGACCGCCCGCGCCACCTTCCTCGCCGCCGACGCGCGCATGCTCGACGACAACCAGCCGGTCTGGTTCGGCAGCGATACGAAGTTCGCCGAGCCCGAACATCTGCCGGTGCTGGTCGGCGAGGTCGAACGCGTCGCGCGCGATGGCGACCGCCCGTTGCGCTACGCTCGCACCGGCACGGCCGCGCCCGAGACGATGCCCGTCTACCGCCGCTTCCGCGCCGATCGTCTGCGCCGCCTGCCGCGCGCCTGGGCGGTGCTCGACCCGAGCGCCGAAGTGGTGCAACTGCTGCGCCGCCACGGCATCGAGTTCGAGGCGCTGGACCAACCCGGACCACACCGCGGCCAGCGCTTCGCCGTGCACAAGAAACGCAAGCCGAAGCGCCCCTACCAGGGCCACCACATGCTGGTGCTCGACGGTGCGTGGCAACCGCCGACCGACGTCGAACTGCCGCTCGGCACGATCGTGGTGCCGGCCCGGCAGCGCCTCGGCCGCCTGGCCGCGGCTCTGCTCGAACCCGAGAGCGAGGACTCGTTGTCGACCTGGAACTTCTTCGAGCAGCAGACCGACGACGTCTACCCGGTGGTGCGCCTGCTGCGCTGAAACGAGCCTTTCGGCCGGCGGTCAGATACCAACCTGCCAGTGCAGCCCCTGGGTCAGGGCCGCGCCGATGGAACCGCTGGCTCCGGGATCGAGGAAACCGGCCTGCACGTAAAGATGGGTCTTCAGGGAATCGTGTGGGTAGGCGGGTGCTCCCTCCTCCTCCGGATCAAGAGCTGACGGGCGCTCACCCTCCGCTCCGCCACCATCGGCGTCGGCCTGGATGCGAACCCCGAGCTCGTTGCCGTGAAGGTTGACGCTGAGGGGAGGTCTGCCCTGGTGTGCCCGGAGTGCGGGAAGCCCTGCCCTGGGTACGACACACGTGCCCGAGGCGGACCGCAAGATCGCCTTCGATCGCTTCCATGTGGCCAAGGCGCTCGGGGACGCCGTGAACAAGGTGATCTTGCCCCGAAAAAGTGGACACTCAGATAGGAGTCGTCGAGATCCTGCGCAAGATGGGCCTGAAGACCGGCCGAGCGTGGATGCTGAAGGAAGCCGCCACCAAGCTCCGGTCCTATGTCAGGCCAGGCAACGCCAAGAGGGCGTGGAAGAAGTGGATCGGGTGGGCCATGCGCAGTCGCATCGAACCCATGAAGGCCGCGGCCAGGATGATCCGCGATCCCCTCTGGGGCATCGTCAACGCGGTCACCAAG
>DRKG01000440.1 GCA_011051855.1 bacterium
GCGGCCTCGGCTATCTGCACCTGACCGGCTTCCATCCGACGGCGGCCCGCGAGGTGACCGCCGAGATCGAAGACCTCGAACGGCGAGGCGAGCTGCGCGGGCTGGTGTTCGACCTGCGGTTCAACGGCGGCGGCAGCCTCGACCAGTGCTTGGCGATCGCCAACCTGTTCCTGCGGGAAGGCGTCATCGCGACGCAGTTGCACCGCAACGCCCCGAACGAGGTCTACCGCGCCGACCCGGCGCAGTGCCGCTGGCCGGATCTGCCGCTGGTGCTGTTGGTCAACGAGGGTTCCGCGAGCGCCAGCGAGGTGCTCTCGGGGGCGTTGCAGGATCACGGCCGCGCGACCGTCGTCGGCCGCAGAACGCACGGCAAGGGCTACGTCAACACCGTCTACTCGTGGGCGGATCGCGGCTTCAAGTTGAAGCTGACCACGGGCAGCTACCGCACGCCGAACGGCCGCAACATCGAGCGCAACCAGTCGACCGTCGGCACGCCCGCCGACCGCGAGCACGGCGGTATCCTCCCCGACGTCGACGTGCCGATCGAGCCGGCGGCGATGGCCGCAGTGCGCGCGGCGCTGCGCGCGATCGAACCGCCGGCCGAGTATCTCGCCGGTTACTCCGAGGTCGCCGAACGGTTCGGCTTTGCCGTCGAGCGCGGCCCGGAACCGGGCGACGACGAACAGTTGCGCGCGGCGATCGAAGCGCTGGCGGGGGACTGAACCCCTACCGGGGCTGACCAGTCACTCGCGCATGATGTCGAGGACTTCCTGGCAGCGGTAGAGCTTCGGTGGCCGTCCACTCGAGACCTTGGGGCGGAGGTCCAACAGGGTGAGGATCTTGGCCTCCACCAGCCGGTCGATGGCCTGTTGCGCGGTTCGCGATGTGCTCTGTAAGAGCCTGCGAGCGACCGGCACGGTGATGTAGGGGAACTGGAACAGACAGCGAGCGACTTGGAGCGGCTTCTGGGACTGCAGGCTGCTGAGCCTCTGCTCGAAGGCGAAGTTCAGTGCCAGGAGGCTCTCGAGTCGGTCGAGGGTTTCGGTTGCCGTAGCTCTGACTGCGTCGAGGAAGAAGCCAATCCAGTCGAAGAACGCTCCGCGTTGGCTGACTGCGAGCAGACCGTCGTAGTAGTCCTGCCGTCGGCGTTCGAGGGTCGGCGAGACGTAGAGGTAGGGACTGTCGAGCAGGCCCTCCCAGACCATCTGCAGTGCGATGAGGAGGCGGCCTGTCCGGCCGTTGCCGTCGCTAAACGGGTGGATGGTCTCGAACTGGTAGTGCGAGAAGGCGACCCTGATAAGACCATCGTCGCCCGCTCGCTCGGCGAGGTAGCGGTCGAGTTCCTCGACGCACTCGGTGAGGTGGTACGGGGGCGGAGGAACGAAACGTGCGTCGCCGGGCACGATAACGGTGCGGTTAGCAACGTAGGCTTGTTGCTGGCGGATCTGCCCGGGGGCCTTGTCCGAGCCGCGCACGTTCCGCATCAGGTCCTGGTGGAGCGCCTGCAGCAGCGAGAAGTTCAGCGGCCGACCACCCGCGAGCGCTGCGACGCCGGCTTTGAGTGCACGTTCGTAGTTGCGGACTTCGCGGGCGTCGTCCGTCTGCGACTCGGCTTCGTCGTCGCCGACGGCCGCGCTCTGAAAGGCCTCGTCGAGAGTCGTGACGGTGCCCTCGATGCGGCTCGACAAGACAGCCTCACGCTTCTGGAACGCGTGGAAGAACAGCTCGGGACTGGGGAGAGACCTAGCACCTTGGTTCAGCCGTCCCAGCAGCGATCTGGTGTCACCGAGTTGCCGCGCCAAGCTGCCGGGGATGGAAAGGTTCCTTGGCAAGGGGCTTGGCACGAAGGCGTGGAACTCCCCGCCGATCTCGACGAGAACGCCCGTGCTGGGGTCTGTGAAGTCGGAGGGATGCACGGCTCGCAGTTTCCTACCAAGTCTAGCGAAAGGTGACGACTTTTGATCCAATTCGCAGGACATCGCACCAAAAGCCTTGGTCCTCCTGGCCAAGTCCGAGGAAGCGCCATGGGCGCAGGCCGAGCCCGTGACCCATTCGGGCCCATTCGGCGTCGGGGCTGCAGCAAGACGCTCGACGACTCCGACTTCCGCGCGATGACGGACCGCAAACTGGCCCGCGAGTCGGCGAGCTGCCGCTGCGCCGGGCCAGAGAAACCAGGCGCCCGGGGGCCAGCCGGTTCCCCCCCACCGCGCGCCCCGGCATGCTGTGCGTGTGCCTGAACGCATCCTCGGCATCGAGACCAGTTGCGACGAGACCGCCGCCGCCGTCGTCGAAGACGGTCACGTGGTGCGTTCCAACGTCGTGCACTCTCAGATCGAACTGCACCAGCGGTTCCGCGGGGTCGTGCCCGAGATCGCCAGTCGTTCGCACACCGAACGCATCCTGCCGATCGTGACCCGCGCGCTCGCCGAAGCCGAACTCTCGCCGGCGGACCTGACCGCGGTCGCGGTCACCCACCGCCCCGGCATGGTCGGCTGCCTCCTGGTCGGTATGGCCGCCGCCAAGGCCCTGGCGTGGCGGTTCGACAAGCCGTTGGTCGGCGTCGACCACGTGCAGGCGCACGTGCACACGGGCCTGATCGCCGAACCCGACATGCCGCTGCCCGCGCTGTGCCTGGTCGCGTCGGGTGGCCACACGGCACTCTACCTGCTGCACGAACCCGGTCGCAGCGAGCGGCTCGGCACCACGCGCGACGATGCCGCCGGCGAGGCGCTCGACAAGGGAGCGTCGCTGCTCGGCCTGCCTTATCCAGGCGGCCCGTCGATCCAGGCGGCGGCGGCCACCGGCGATCGCGATGCCTACAAGCTGCCGCGCACGCTGCTGGACAAGGAATCGCTCGACTTCTCGTTCTCCGGCCTGAAGACGGCCCTGCTCTACACGCTACAGCCACAGGGTGCGCCACCGCGCAAGTCGCCGCCGAGCCCGGAAGAGATCGCCGACCTCGCCGCGTCCTACCAGGAGGCGGTCGTCGACGTGCTGATCACCAAGCTGCGGCGAGCGGCCGAACGGCATCCGGTCCGCTCGCTCTGCATCGGCGGAGGCGTCGCCAAGAACGAGCGGCTGCGCGCGCGCCTGGCATCCGATGGCCGCTTGAACCGGCTGCGGCTGGTGCTGCCGCCGCTCAGCCTGTGCGCCGACAACGGCGCGATGATCGCGGGGCTCGCGGCGATCGCGCTGCGCAAGGGCGAGACCTCGCCACTCGACCTCGACGCCGTCGCAACACCGCAGTCCGGCGGCAAGACGAAACCGCGCCGTCGGGTGCGCCGATGAACGCATCGCCCGATCCGAACCGGGAATTGCGCGCGCTGCTCGAACGGGTGCGGGCCGGCGACGTGGCGGTCGACGAGGCCCTGGCGCGCCTGGGCGCGAACCCGCCGGCGGACGGCGCGCTCGGCTTCGCCACCGTCGACCACCAGCGGGCGGAGCGGTGCGGCTTCCCCGAAGTCGTGTTCTGCCAGGGCAAGACCCCCGCCGACAGCGCCGCGATCGCCCGCGAGATCCTGACGCGCTCGGACCGGTTGCTGATGACGCGCGCCGACAAGCACCACCGGCAGGCGGTGCAGGCGGCCGTCCCGACCGCACGCTGGCACGAACGTGCCCGCTGCTTGACGGTCGCGCGCGACGAGCCCGAGGCCGTCGGCGAGGTCGCGGTGGTCTCTGCCGGGACGGCCGACCTGCCGGTCGCCGGCGAGGCGACGGTGACGCTGCGGATCGCCGGCAACCGGGTCAGCGAATACACCGACGTCGGGGTCGCGGGACTCCACCGCCTGCTCGACCGCATCGACGCGATCCGCCGCGCCAACGCCGTCGTGGTCGTCGCCGGCATGGAAGGCGCACTGCCGTCGGTGGTCGCCGGCCTGATCGACAAACCGGTGATCGCGGTTCCGACCAGCATCGGCTACGGTGCTGCGTTCGCCGGGCTCGCCGCGCTGCTGACGATGCTCAACAGCTGCGCGGCGGGCATCGGCGTGGTCAACATTGACAACGGTTTCGGCGCCGGCTACCTAGCTTCGCAGATCAACCGGCAGTCCGCCTCCCAGAACCGTCCCACCTCACCTTGACGCCTCACTCCCGCCCCGATCGCCCGCCCGCGCGCCTCGTGCTCGAGGACGGCACGGTGCTCGTCGGACGCGGTTTCGGCGCCGCCGACGACGGCTTCGGGGAGCTGGTCTTCAACACGTCGATGACCGGCTACCAGGAGATCCTGACCGACCCCTCCTACCGGGGGCAGACGGTGCTGCTGACGCAACCGCACATCGGCAACTACGGCGTGACCGGCGAGGACGAGGAATCGAGCCGGCTGTGGTTGTCCGGGCTGGTCGTGCGCGAAGCCTGCCATCGCGCCAGCAACTTCCGTTCGGGACTCGAACTGAGCGACTACCTGGCGCAGCACGACGTGCCCGGCATCGAAGGCGTCGACACGCGCATGTTGACGCGTCGCATCCGCGATCGCGGCGAACAGCGCGTGCTGATCACGCGCGATCTCGACAGCGACGAAGCCTCTCTGGTCGAACGCGTGCGGCAATCCCCGCGCGTCGCCGAGGTCGATCATGTGCTCGAAGTGACCAGCGAGCGGCAGCACGCGTGGCAGAAGGGCTACGAATCGCCGTTCAGCCCGCCGCCGCCGCACCTCGCCACCGGGGGGCGCCGCTTCCGCGTGGTCGCCTACGACTTCGGGGCCAAGCGCAACATCCTGCGTTCGCTCGCCGCCTGCGGCCTCGACCTGACCGTGGTGCCGGCCGCCACTCCGGCCGAAGCCGTGCTCGAACAGAAGCCCGACGGCGTGTTCCTGAGCAACGGGCCCGGCGACCCGCAGGTGTGCGCCTACGGCATCGCGGCCGCGCGGCGCTTGGTGCAGGCGGTGCCGGTGTTCGGCATCTGCCTCGGACACCAACTGCTCGCACACACGTTCGGCGGCAAGACCTTCAAGATGAAGTTTGGCCACCACGGCGGCAACCAGCCGGTGCTCGACCTGACCACCGGCAAGGTCGAGATCACCTCGCAGAACCACAGCTACGCCGTCGACCGCGATTCGCTGCCCGACGGGGTCGTGGTTACCCACGAGAACCTCAACGACGGCACCGTCGAGGGCCTGCGCCACAAGGAACTGCCGGTGTTCTCGGTGCAGTATCACCCCGAAGCCGCCCCGGGTCCGCACGACGCCCTCTACCTGTTCCGGCGATTCGTCGAGCTGCTCGAAGGCACCGGCGCACCCGAAGGCACCGGCGCGCGCGGGTGATCGAACACGTCGTCGCCGCCGACGAGGCCGGCGGGCGTCTCGACGCGCGCGTGCGCGCGCTCGCGGCGCTGTCGCAGAAGCAGGCGCGCCGCTTGTGCCAGCTCGGCGCCGTCGCGATCGACGGCGTGCGCGCCGATGGCGCGCACCGCC
>DRKG01000441.1 GCA_011051855.1 bacterium
CGCGATGGTCGACGACCACGGTGCGCGCACCTGGTTTGCCACCGACGACGGCGTCTACGCCTGGGACGGCGAACAGTTGATCCACAAGAGCCAACACGACGGCCTCGCCGGCAGGGAGACCAACCGCGGTGCGCTGCTCTGCGACACCGAAGGCCGGATCTGGGTCGGCTTTGCCCGCGGGTTGTCGGTCATCGACCCCGAACGCGAGTTCGCGGCGACCCACGCCCCCACCGTCGCCTTCCTGACGCCGTTGGTGAACGGCCAACCCGCACCCGGCGAAAGCCACGGCTCGCATACCGTGCAGACCGCAACGTTCCGGTTCCGGGCGATCTCGATGCGCGACCAAGCGCGACTCCGTATCCAACACCGACTCGAGGGCCTGACCGAGCAATGGTCACAGCCGCGGGCACTGCCCGAGCGAGCCGTGCGCTTCGCCAGCCTTCCGCCCGGCCGTTACCGCCTGCACGTTCGCGCGACCGACTCGCGCGGCCAGATCGGTGAAGCCGTCTCCCCTTGGCTATTGGTCCCGGCACCGTGGTGGCGCTCTCCGTGGTTCCATACCCTCGTCGCCACCGCCACGATCCTCGTGCTCGTCGGGGCCATGCGCCTGTTCAGCCAGCGCCGTTACGCCCGCCACCTGGAGCGCGACGTGCTCGACCGCACCCGCGCCCTCACCGCCGAACGCAGCCGCCTTCAGACCACGCTGGCGAACATCGCCGACGGCATCGCCCTGCTCGACCCACGCGGAGTCATCGTGCTGTGGACCCCGGCCGCCGCGCGGCTGACCGGCTGGTCCGACGAACGTGTGCGCGGGCGACGCCTGACCGACATCGTGCCGGCCTTCGTCAACGACGGCAACGACCACACCCGGGACGTCGAGGTCGGTGTGCACGACAGCCGCCGACGATGGTTCGAATACAACACCGCCATGCTGGCCAACGGAGCCGGCAGCGTCGTCGCGTTCCGCGACGTGACCGAGAAGCGCCTGCAGGACCGCTTGTTGAGTCGCTCCGACCGTCTCGAGTCGCTCGGCGTGCTCGCCGGCGGCCTCGCCCACGACTTCAACAACCTGCTCACGGTGATGCTCGGCAACCTCGACCTGATCGAGTCCGAGCGCGGCGCGGGCAATGCCGGCGCACCGAACGAACCGTTCGCCAACATCCGGGACGCGATCGTGCAGGCGCGCGGGCTGACCCAGCAACTGTTGACCTTCTCGAAGGGCGGCGCTCCGGTGCGCGAACTGCAGGCTCTGGCGCCGGTGGTCTCCGACTCGGCCCGGCTCGCGTTGAGCGGATCCAACGTCGACTGCCACGTGCTCGCCGACGACGACCTGCGCGACGTCGAGATCGACCGCGGGCAGATCGCCCAGGTCGTGCACAACCTGGTGCTCAACGGCATGCAGGCGATGCCCGACGGCGGATCGATCACCATCGAGCTGCACAACCGGGACCACCTGCCCACCGGCGTCGACGGCTCTTTCGTGGCGATCGAAGTGCGCGATCGAGGCATTGGGATCGCCGCTGCGGAACTCGACCGGATCTTCGACCCCTACTACTCGACCAAGCCCGGCGGTTCGGGATTGGGACTGGCGACCGCGCACTCGATCGTCACGCGCCACGGCGGCTCCCTGTTCGTCGAATCGACTCCCGGCACGGGCACGACGTTCTCGGTCTACCTGCCGGCCGCAGCGACGCGGGCTCCCGCGCACAGCGACGACGTCGCCGACGACAACGGCCACGATCTCGCTCCGTGCCGCATCCTTTGCATGGACGACAACGAGGGCGTGCGCACGGTCCTACGCCGGGCGCTGGCTGGCATGGGACACACCGTGACCCTGACCGCGAGCGGCGAACACGCGATCGAAGCATTCCACGCGGCGCGCGCCGCCGGCCGACCGTTCGACCTGGTGCTGCTCGACCTGACCGTACCCGGCGGCATGGGGGGCATCGCCACCCTGGAGGCGCTGCGCACCACCGACCCCGAAACGACCGCGATCGCCACCACCGGCTACTCGACCGAACCGGTGCTCGCCGAGTTCGAACGCCACGGCTTCCACGCGACCCTGCGCAAGCCGTTCACCGTCGCCGACGTGCAGCACGCCCTGTGCCGAGCCATGTCCGCCCGCCGGCACGATCCGAGCTGACCCGATCTATGCGGCTGCGTAGGCCGACAGCAGCGAACGGATCTCGCGGTCGGCGTCGAATCGGCGGGTGAAGTCCTCACGGATGCGCACGCCGAGTGCGCCGGCGGCCGAGCGGTTGCGATAGAGCGCCATGATCTGCTTGGCCATCTGTTCTTCGTCGGCGAACAAGAGCCCGGTCTCCTTGTGCCGAATCAGCTCGCGATTGCCCGGAACGTCCGATGCGACCACGGGCCGACCGAGCGCCCCGGCCTCGAGAATCGTCGGCGACGCACCTTCGCTCAGCGACGTGTTCAGCACCACGTCGGCGTCGGCGTAGGCCGCGCCCATGCGCTCGCTCGCGAGTGGTGGCAGCACGCGCACGCCGGGTTGCTCCGCGCTCAGCCGCCGCACTTCTTCGGCATACTCACCGTCCTGCGCGGGCCCGGCCAGAATCATCTCGATGTCGGCTCCGGCGGCGCGCAACACCCGGATCGCTGAGATCGCGCGATGCTGCCCCTTGATCGGACGCAGGCCCCCGGGCAGGAATACGAGGAAGCGCTGGCGCGGAATCCCGAGCGAACGGCGCAGATCGGTGCCGCTGGTATCGAGCCGGCCGACGGCGCGCACGACCA
>DRKG01000442.1 GCA_011051855.1 bacterium
AGCCGTCGGCTGACCAGGTGGCGACGCCTCCGCCGACGGATCGGCGCCCTCTTGATCGAGTTGTGCGCGCCGACCCTGCTGCGCCTGCTGGCCCGGACGTGGCGCCTCGAACGCAGCGGCGCTGCCGGCGAGCGCTTGCTGCGCAGCTCGCGGCCGTGGATCGTCGCGATGTGGCACGGTCGCATGCTGACGCTGATGCCGATCGAAGGCCACTGCCGACGCGACATCGGCGTGCTGGTGTCGCCCAGCGACGACGGCGGCCTCGCCAAGCTCGCGCTCGACCGCTTCCGCTATCGGGTCGTGCGCGGCTCACTGAATCGGCGCGGCGCACGCGCGATGCGCGAAATGCACACCCTGCTGACCAAGGGCGGCCAGCTCGTGATCACGCCCGACGGCCCGCGCGGTCCACGCCACACGATCAACAGCGGTCCCGCCTGGCTGGCGCGTGCGACCGGCGCCCCGCTGCTGTTGGTCGGCGTCGCCGTCGACCGCGCCTGGCGGTTGTCGAGTTGGGACCGGATGACGATCCCGAAGCCGTTCGCGCGCGTGCTGGTGCACTACGACGAACCGATCGTGATCCCGGCCGACTGCGACGACGACCGGCTCGAACGCCGTTCGGCCGACGTCCGCGAACGCCTGCTCGCGTGCGAGCGGGCCGCATTCGCGCGGCTGGGCGTGCCCGACGACCACGAAGCGGACGCGACCCCGAACGAACGCGACCCGGGCATTCGCGAACGAACACCCGGGTCGTGAAGTGGTCGGGTCTGACCGGACCCGACCGGAGCAAGCGCTCGCTTGCGGGGGTCTCAGATCCGCGAGATCAGAGATCCTGCGGACGGAGGGTCTTGCGGCCGTTGGCCATCGCGCGGCCCTCGGCGCCGGCGATCATGTTGCGCACGGCCTTGTCGAGCGCGCCGTAGAACTCCGACGACACGTTCGACTTCTTGACCGCGGCCTTGGTCCGCGACTTCGAGATGATCAGCTCGACCGGACCCTTGGCCTTCGCGGCCTTCTTCTTGGTCTTCTTCTTCTTGGCAGCCATTTGGATTCTCTGCTGTAGGGAAAGGGTTCGCCCGGTCACGGCAGAAGTTGCCGTGCCCCCCGCGAACTGGCGCGCAGTTTGACCCGGATCGCGAACCTGTCAACTGCAAAATCCGACGAGAAACCGCTGGTTGCAGGCCGTTCTCGGCATTTGCGAACTCGCCACATCGCAGCGGCACGGCATTCGCTTGCCCGCTGCGCCGAACGGCAACGGCCGAGTTCGCGCTCCTTTCGGTGGTTTCGAGGCCGTTTCCGCCCGGCGCACGACGGTCGTAGACCGCCCGGGTGCAACGAGTTCGGGAACGACGGGCACGGGTGCGGATTCACCGCAATCCGCGGGTAGAGTGGCGCCGACATGAGCTGGCGCCGCATCCTGCTGCTGTCGATCGCACTCGTGGCCGCACTCGCGGTCGTCACCTGGGCGATGCTGCAGAACTCGGACCTCGCGACCGATTTCGTTCGGCGCGAGCTGCACAAGGTCTTCGCGGTCGACACCTCGATCGCCACCACCAGCGTGCAACTGCAGGCGGGCCGACTGTCGCTCACCGAACTCACGATCCAGGATCCGACGGCGCAGGAACGCACCCTGCTGCGCGTGCCGAGCGCGCACATCGACGCGCAACTGCGGCCGTTCGCGGGCGGCGTGCAGATCCGCCACGTCGTCGTCGACGAACCGGAGATCGAGTGCGGCCCCGATTGGCCGACCGCGGAGCAACTGTTCGCGTCCCTGCCCCAGTCTGCGGATTCCGCGGCCGCGCAGGCGTTCCCGGTGATCGAGGTCCGCCGGGGCAAGGCCACCGTGCACGCCTGCGCGGACCAGCCACCGATCGCCGTCGAGCGCTTCGACCTCACGGTCGTGCCGCTCGCCGACCGACCGCACCGCCTGCAACTGCGCGGCTCGCTGCAGTTCGCACAGCCGGCCGCCACCGTGACCGTCGGCGGCGAGTTCGACCTCGACGACGGCAGTGCCCGCCTGCTGCTGTCGACCAGTGACGTCGCCTGCGACGAGCGCGTCGTCGACTGGCTCTTGGGGCTGGCCCATCTCTCCCCGCAGACATGCGACATCGGTGGCGAGATCGCGAGCCTGCAGGTCGCCTGCACCCTCCCCCCCCGGCGCGCCGCCGACCGCACCCCCCGTTTCGAGGTCGCGGCGAGCTGTCGCAACGTGCGCATGACCGGCGAAGGCCTGCCGCGGGTCGTTCGCAATGCCGACGTGAAGCTGTTCGTCGACACAGACGGCGAAGGAACCCTGCAGGCGACGGTCGCACAGCGAAGCGACGACGGGGAACTCACGGTGACCGCACTCGCCACGGCGCTGACGCGCGACGGCGGCCCCGATCTCGAACTGCGGGCGGGCGGCCGCGGGATCGTCATCGACGACGAGGTGCTGCACGCGCTGCGCACGTTCCCGATCGGCGCGCGCATCGTGCGCGCCCTGCAGCCGACCGCCGGCCGGGCCGACCTCGACCTCTACCTGAAGAACCCACACGTGCCCGGCGGCGAAACCGAGCTCGACCTGCACCTGCGCGACGTCGCGATGGCCTTCCACGGCTTCGGCGACGACGACCGGCGACGCATCGGGTTTCCCTTGCCGCTCGAACATGCCAAGGGCCACGTCTTCCTGCGCGATCGGGTGCTGCTGATCGAGGACACCGAAGCGACGATCGCGGAACGGGCCGGCGGCGGATCGGTGAAGCTGACCGGCCGCATCGACCTCGCCCGCGACCCCGAGGAACACACGCGCCTCGACATCAACGGCGCGGGCCTGGCGTTCTCGCCGGACCTGCGGCGGGCGCTCGCCCGGCTGCTGCACGACGACGGGGCCCTCTACGACCGATTGGCGCCGAGCGGACGCGCCGACGTCGACGTGCAGGTGCGACCGCGCAGCGAGCTGCGCGGCGGCTTCGCCGTGCAGGTCCGGCCGCAGGGCGCGGCAATGCGCTGGCAGGGGTTCCCATACCGCCTCGGCGAGCTGCACGGCACGATCGCGGTCGGCGTCGACGAAGCCCGCTTCGACCTGCGCGGCCGCCACGGCGACGGCGGCCTGACCATGCGCGGCCACATCCCGCTCAACCCGCAGCACCGCCAAGAAGACGGCTTCGAAGCGGTCATCGACCTCGACCAACTCGCCGTCGACGAGGACCTGCGCCGGGCCACCGCCGCGATCGTGCCCGAACTCGACCCGCACTGGCGCCGCGCGCGCCCGACGGGGCGGCTGTCGGGCCGGGTGAAGGTCTGGCGGCCGCGCTTCGACGGCCCACTGTTCCACGACGTGCGGTTGCAGTTCGAAGGCGTCGACCTGCAACTGCCGGTCGCGCCGTGGCGGGCCACGGGCCTGCGCGGCCAGGTGCTCGTGCAGGGGGCCGGCGCCAAGGCCCGCATCGACTTCGACGCGCTGCGCGGCGTGCTGGAGGACGGCCGGGGTCCACCGGCGCAACTGGCGTTGCTCGGCCACATCGAGTCGGCGCCCGAAGTCGCGCGCGACCTCGCCTTCGTGGTGCGCGACCTCGAACTGACCGACCAACTCGGCGACACCCTCGACGAGCTCGGCGCGCTCGGCTACGCGACGTGGCAGTCCCTGCGGCCATCGGGGCGCGTCGATCTGGTCGTGCGCGAACGCATCGGCCCATCGCGCCCGCAGGACCTGCGCGTGGTCGTGCAGCTCGTCGACGTGCGATCCGAGGCGCCGATGCTGCCGCGCCCGGCAGAACACATGACCGGCGAACTGCACATCGCCGACGGCGTGCTGACCTTCCGCGACGTGCGCGGCAAGATGGAGCACGCGGTCGTGCACTGCACCGATGGCCGCGTCGAGACCATCGCGGCCGAGAAGCGCACGCGGATCGCATTCCACGTGCACAGCAAGGACTTCCCGGTCGACGACGGGCTCGCCAACCTGTTCTCGGGTCCTTTGCGCGACGCCGTGCTCGCCCGCGAGCTGCGCGGGCGCGCGGACGTCGACGGCCTGCGCCTGGAGTTCTCGCTGCCGAACGATGACCGGGAGCAGCCGTTCACCACCACCATCAGCGGGGGCATCGGCCTCGACGGCGTCGACGTGAAGCTCGGCAGCGGCCGCGACGGCATTCGCCTCGACAACCTGCACGGCACGGTGACGCTCGCCGAAAGCGTCGTCGGCAGCGACGGCGGCCAACTGGTCGGCACCCTGACGCGCGGCGCGCTGTCCTTGTTCGGGCATCCGTTCGAATCCCTCGACGCGACCTTCACCGCCGATGCCGAGCGGCTACAGCTCTCGACGTTGGCGGCGCGCATCCACGCCGGCGAACTGCGCAACGCACAGGACCAGGTGCCGGCCCTGACCTACCTGCTGCCGTGCGCGGCGGCCCCGGACGGCCGTCTCAGCGCCGACATCCAGTTCAGCGACGTCGACGTGTTCTCGCTGCTGACCGCGAGCGGCTGGCGCAACCCGCCGTACACGGGCCGCGCCGCCGGGCGCATCCGCTTGCAGCGCCTCGACGGCAACGACGTCGTCAGCGCCCTGGGCAGCGGCTCCTTGCGCATCACCCGCGGCGACCTCGGCCAGGTGCCGCTGTTCGCGGCGATCTACGCCCAGTTGCCGCCGGCCGACCAGCCGCGCTTCAAGCAGCTCGACGTCGACTTCCGGCTGACCGACCACCAGCTCGTGTTCGACAAGCTCGACGTGCGCTCGGACATCCTCGCGGCCAAGGGCACCGGCCGGCTGGAGCTCGACGGCTACCTCGACGTCAAGATGGAACTCGACAACCTGCTCGGCACGTCGGCGGACCCGGTGCTGATGCCGTTCCTGCAGGCGCTGACGCAGAGCCTCGTCAGCTTCCGGCTGCACGGGTATCTGCGCGATCTGCGCGCCGACACCGAACTCGCCGGCAGCGGCACGCCGCGTCGGCGCGCGATCGTGCCGATGCCGCCGCACCGCGCGAGGCCGAAGACGCCGGGGTATTGAAGCGCCTCGCCGACGCCGCCGGGCCGCCGAAGAACCCGGCCCGACAGTCGACGCCGCCCACCTCGGTAGGCAACATCGGGACATGCCATCGGTGCACGCAGTGATCATGGCCGGCGGATCCGGCACCCGGTTCTGGCCGGCGAGCCGGCAGGACCGCCCCAAGCAACTGCTGCCGCTCTTGGACGACAAGCCGATGCTGCAGGCGGCGGTCGAACGCGTCGCCGACGTGTGCCCTGCGGACAACGTCTGGATCGTCACCAATCCGAAGCAGAAGAAGGCCATCGGCAAGCTGCTGCTCGACTTCCCGGTCGACCGGATCCTGGTCGAACCGGAAGCGCGCGACACCGCGCCGTGTATCGCCTTCGCGATGGCCGCGATCGCCGCCCGGGACCCCGACGCGACGCTGGTGGTGCTGCCCGCCGACCAGGTCGTCGCACCGGTGAGCGAGTTCACCCGCATGGCCGCGCGCGCCCGGGAACTGGCCGCCGACCGCAAGACCCTGGTGACCTTCGGTGTGCCTCCGCGCTTTCCCGCCACCGGCTACGGCTACATCGAGCTCGGCGAACCGCGGGACGACGCGAGGCCGCGCGCGTTCGCGGTGCGTTCGTTCCGCGAGAAGCCGGACGCCGCCACCGCCCGCCGCCTCGTCGACGACGGCGGCTTCTGGTGGAACAGCGGCATCCTGGTGTTCCACTTGGACGCGATGCAGGTCGCGATGGCCGCGCACGCCCCCGATCTCGCCGCAGCCACCGACCGGATGCGGCGCGCGATCGCGGAAGGCCGGCGCGGACAGGTGACCCGCGCCTTCAAGCGCGCCCCGAAGACGTCGATCGACTACGCGATCATGGAGAAGGCCGAACACCTCGCGGTGGTCGAGTGCACCGCGCACTGGGACGACGTCGGCAGCTTCCCCGCCCTCGCCCGGGTGCTCGCAGGCGACGCGCACGGCAACCACCTTTCGTTGCACGATGGCGCCGCGGCCACGTTGCTCGAAAGCCACGGCAACATCGTCTACGCCGAGGGCCGCCGCACCGTCGCGCTGTTCGGCGTCGAGGGCCTGGTGGTCGCCGCCGTCGGCGATGCCGTCCTGGTCTGCCCCAAGGAGCAGGCGGCCGACCTCAAGCGGCTCGTCGAACGACTGCGGGCCGAACAGCACACCGACCTCCTGTGACCCTGACCCCGAAGTCCCGCCTGCTGGCCGTCGATTTCGGCGGCGC
>DRKG01000443.1 GCA_011051855.1 bacterium
CTGGCCGAGTTCGGTCGCGACATGCAGATCGTGATGGCCGGCGCGCATGCCGTCGAGGTGAACACACTCGACCGGCTGCTGCCGGAGCCGTTCACGTTCGATGCCGACTGAACGGCAAGCTCGCGGTCGACACCGGGGGGATGGCACGGCACGATCGCGGCCATGACGACCCTGTCGAATGCCGCGCTGCGGGTGCCGCCGGTCGATGCCGTCGCGCTCGAGACGCGCTGCGCCGATCTGGCGACGCGCTCGATCAAGCAGGGTGCCAAGGTCGCCGGGCTGGCGATGGCGGTCGCGATGATGGACCTGACCACGCTCGAAGGCATGGACACGCCCGGCAAGGTGCGGCGGCTGTGCAAGAAGGCGATCCGGCCGCTGCCGACGCGGCGCGACGTGCCGAGCTGCGCGGCGGTCTGCGTCTACCCGGACCTGGTGCCGGTAGCGGCCGAGGCCGTGCGCGGCACCGGCGTGCAGGTTGCGTCGGTGGCCACCGGCTTTCCGAGCGGGCGCACCGATCGGCGGCTGAAGCTGCGCGAAGTCGAACGCGCGGTGCGCGCCGGTGCCACCGAGATCGACATGGTCATCGACCGCGGCGCGTTCCTGTGCGGTCGCTACGGCCAGGTGTTCGACGAGATCGTCGCCGTCAAGGATGCGTGCGGGGACGCGCACCTGAAGGTGATCCTCGAGACCGGCGAACTGTCGACCTACGACAACGTGCGCCTCGCCAGTCGCATCGCGCTGCTGGCCGGTGCGGATTTCATCAAGACCAGCACCGGCAAGGTGTCGCCGGCGAGCACGCGGCCGGTGGTGCTGTTGATGCTCGAAGCGGTGCGCGACCACTACCTCGAAACCGGCGTGATGGTCGGGGTCAAGGCCGCCGGTGGCATCCGTTCCGCCAAGGACGCGCTGCGTTACCTCGTGCTGGTCGCCGAGACCTGCGGCGATCGGTGGCTCGAACCGCGTTGGTTCCGCTTCGGCGCCAGCTCGCTGCTCAACGACGTGCTGATGCAACTCGAGAAACAGCGCACGGGCCGCTACCAGCGCCCCACGGACTTCAGCAGCGACTGACCAGCAACGGCGAAGACCCAGTCATGGCGAAGACAGAGAGCAAGAACCGCCGGCGTGCGCCGGAGTTGACCTTCGGCAAGCGGTGGCAGTATGCGCCGGCGCCGGAGGCGAGTTCGCACGTGGCGATCGCGGACCGTTACGGGCACTTCATCGACGGCGTGTTCGTGCGGCCGCGCGGTGCGCGCTGGTTCGCGACCGCCAATCCGGCGACCGGGGAAGCGCTTGCGGAGGTCGCGCAGGGCACCGCCAAGGACGTCGACCGGGCGGTGCAGGCGGCCCGGCGCGCGCTGGTCGACTGGCGCGCGCGGAGCGGTGAAGACCGCGCTCGCTACCTGTTCCGCGTCGCGCGCATCCTGCAGGAGCGCGCGCGGGAGTTTGCGGTGCTCGAAACGCTCGACAACGGCAAGCCGATCAAGGAGACGCGCGACGTCGATGTGCCGCTGGCGGCGCAGCACTTCTTCTACCACGCGGGTTGGGCGGACAAGCTCGAGCTGCTGTTCCCCGGCGAACGGGTGGCGCCGGTCGGCGTGGTCGGCCAGATCATCCCGTGGAACTTCCCGCTGCTGATGGCTGCCTGGAAGGTCGCGCCCGCGTTGGCCGGCGGCAACACCGTGGTGCTGAAGCCGGCCGAGACGTCGCCCTTGACCGCCCTGCGGCTGGCCGAGGTGTTCACGCAGGCCGGACTGCCGCCCGGGGTGGTCAACATCGTCACCGGCGACGGCGCGACCGGCACCGCGTTGGTGCAACACCCGGACGTCGACAAGATCGCGTTCACCGGCAGCACCGAGGTCGGCAAGCGCATCCAGCAGGCCCTTGCCGGCCGTGCCGTCGACCTGACGCTCGAACTGGGCGGCAAGGCGGCGCATCTGGTGTTCGAGGACGCGGCGCTCGACCAGGCGGTCGAAGGCGTCGTGCGCGGGATCTTCTTCAACCAGGGCCACGTCTGCTGTGCTGGATCGCGCCTGCTCGTGCAAGAGAGCGTGCACGACCGGTTCGTCGCCAAGCTGCGGCGGCGCATGGCGCGGATCCGGGTCGGCGACCCGCTCGACAAGAACACCGACATGGGCGCGATCCACTCTCCCGAGCAGCTCGCGCGCATCGAGGCCCTGGTGCAGGCGGGCGTCGACGAAGGCGCGGAGCTGTTCCAGCCGCCGTGCACGCTGCCGCAAGACGGGACCTGGTTTGCCCCGACGATGTTCACCGACGTCGCGCAGAGCATGCGGATCGCGCGCGAGGAGATCTTCGGGCCGGTGCTGGCGGTGTCGACGTTCCGCACGCCCGAGGAGGCGGTGCAGAAGGCCAACGACACCCGCTACGGCTTGTCGGCGGGTATCTGGACCGACAAGGGAGCGCGCATCCTGTGGCTCGCCGAGCGCATGCGCGCCGGCGTCGTCTGGAACAACACCTTCAATCGTTTCGACGCGGCGGCGCCGTTCGGCGGTTTCCGCGAGAGCGGCTTCGGGCGTGAGGGCGGTCGGCAGGGCATGCGC
>DRKG01000444.1 GCA_011051855.1 bacterium
GCCTGCACGGACACCGCATCGCCAGTTATCGCCCACCTTGGGGCAATCCCTTAGCCCGATCTATGCACGAAGCGGTGCCCCCGGTGCGTGCAATCCGCGCCCTGGCAAGGAAGGCGACTGCAGAAGGTGCAGGCGTGGCCGTGGCCACGCCGAGCATTCTGCCAAGGAGTTCGCGGAGCGAACGGACGCCGCAGGCGGCCGCCTGACGCAGCATGGGCGTGGATTGTGCGTGCCGGGGGTGCTGGTTCATGCATAGATCGGGTTAGGGGTCGACAGCCGCTTCGAGACGGGCGGACGCGCACGCGCCGATGGCACCGGTCGGACGGCGCTACTGGAAAACGAGCTCGTGCGCGTCGGTCGTGGCGAACAGCAGGTTGCCCGTCTCCGCGCTCGGCCCGAACGCGACGCCCTGCACGAGCACCGACGCCCCCGTGATCGTGAACGGCAGCGGCACGCTCAGCGTCAGCGGCGCGGTCAGGTCGTTGCCGGTCAGCAGGATCGCGATCGGGTCGGCGAGCGCCAGTTCGGGGAAGACCGGGTTGGCGACGGGTGGCTGGCCGGTGACGAACAGATGGGCGAGCAACGCCCCCGAAACAGCGTCGAACACACCATTGCGCGACGACAGCCGCAGTTCGACGGTCGCCCCGGCGACCAACGATTCGAGCGGACAGGGGTCGAAGCTCCCGGCAGTGACGCCGGTCTCCAGCAGCAGGTGGTCGCCCGATCCGGGGTAGCGGCGCGCACCCGGTTCGGCGCAACGATCGGCGATGCCCGCCAATCGCCGCCAGTCGGCGAGCCCGAACCCGAAGTTGATCAACCGCGCCCCGAGCGCACTCGGCGTGCTCAGGTCGGGTGTCACATCGCAAGCGCGCAACCCGTAGATCGACGTGAACAGGCACATCGCCGACACGAACGTCAGCGACGGTGCCGGGTGTTGCAGGTCGACGAAGTAGTACTGCGGGTCAAACTCGAGCAACGCCGCGCCATCGCCGATCGCCGAGTTCCTGACGGTGCCCGCGCCGAACATCGCCGACAGCGTCTGCGCGGCATTGCGGCAGGTCGTACGCACCTGGTTGTGCATCTCCATCGGATCGGCGAACGTGCTCGGATACCAACTGTGCCCATGGGCGCGCGCATAGGTCTGGAACAGGATGCCTTCCGCATTCGGGCTGTGCGCGCGCACGTTGGTCAAGATCGTGGCCGCGTCGGCCACGAACTGCGCCGGGTTGCCGAGCGTCGTCGTGGTCTCGTGCGAGATGCCCTGCAACACGACTATGTCCCAGTGCTGGCCGGCCGGCAGCCCGGTCGTGATCGCCGCAACCTGGGTCGGATCCGTCGCGTGGAAGTTCAGCGCCTGCCCGGTCACCGACATGTCCAACACGAACGGCTGGGGCTGGCCGGCTTCGACCGCGAGCGCAGTCAGGATCGGTTCGACGCCACCGTTGAACAGCGACAGGCTGTTGCCGTAGATCAACACGTTCTTGCCCTGTGCGAGCAGCGACGCGGCGGCGATTGCGACGAGCAGAGAGAGACGGAGCATGGACACGACCGCGCACATGAAGGCAGTCGCGACCCCAGGTCAACCCCGGTGGGTGCCGGTCCCAAGGGGCCCGATCAAGGCTGCTGCTGGATCGTGCGCTCAACCGTGTTCGTGACCACCGACGCGCCGAAGTCCACGCCGCGCAACGCCAAGGCCTGGAACTGCAGCGGGATCAGCGGTGCTCCGACCGGCACGGTGAAGACCGAGTCGAACCGACCGCTGGCATCGGGAAGCCCCCACGACAACACGTCGAGCGGCGGCAGGATGCCCAGGCAGGGCTGCGATGCAAACGGCAGGCACGGCCCCGCGCCGAGGCCGGCCGTGGACCACAGGTTCAGCACCAGATCACCGGGTGCTGCGCTGACGACGGTCAGCGTCGAGTCCCACGACTGCACGAAGTTGGTCGTGAACAGCCGCGTCGCAGCCGCGACCTGCAATTCGTAGCAACCGAGATCGACCGCGCCCAAGACCCGCGGGTTACCGGCGAGGTCGGCGACGCCCGCGGCGATGGCCGTGTCGCCGGCATTGGTGCACGGCGACAGCGACGTCAGCCGATAGTCGCCGGCCACGAGATCGACAAGCAACGGGGCGGCATCCAGGCAGCCGGGGAAGTTCTGCGGATCGGGCGGATCCTCGCCGGGTTCGGTCGCAAACAGCGCCTCGATGCAGCAATGCGATAGATCCAGGTTGCCGACGATCTGCCGCTTGAGCAAGAACACCGGTGTCTCGCCGGGGAGGGCCGCCGGCCCGGTGTTGTGATAGATGATGCAGTTCTCGACCAGGGGAGTCGTGACGCCGTAGTTGCAGATGCCAGCCCCCTTGTCGCAGTCGTTGTCGACGAACGTGCAGTTGCGGATCACGGCCTGCACGGGGGTGAAACCCCACAGATAGAGACCGGCACCGTAGTCGCCGTCATCGAACCCGCTGGGGTTCGGGTGCGACACGGCACGATTGCGTGCGAACAGCGAGTTGGTCAGCGTCAGCGGCCCGGTGCTGCTCATGCCCGCACCGGCGTGCGCGAAGTTGTCGATGAAGATGCATTGGTCCGCGACCAGCGTCCCGTGATTCGACACCGCCGCACCCATCGCCGTCCCCCCGCCGATGGGATAGAAGTTGCCGGTCTGGTTGCCCTCGAAACGGCACCGCAGCAAGGTCGTGGTGCAGTCCCACTCGAGGCGCAACGCCGCCCCGCGCCCCTGAGACTGGCTGCTCACGTAGTAGTGGTTGCGGAACTCACAATCGGTGAACGACAAGTTGCACACGCCGGTGCACAGAATCCCGCTGACCCATCCGCCGATGCCGCAATTGCAGGTGTAGCCGTCCTTGATCACGCAGTTCTCGAACGTCGAGTTGCAATCGATCAGCCAAGCCGACGAACCGAAGCCGACCGCGTTGTACTGCCAGGTGCAATTGCGCAACGTCGGGCTGCCGCCGTTCACCAGCAAGCCGGCGCCGCCAGGATGCCCGTTGGGCCCGTCGCCGCGTCCGGCGAGGATGTGGAAGCCATCGAGCACCGCACTCGCATCGACGCCGGTCCCGGTCACGACGTGCCAACTGTTGCCGAGGCTGCCGGTCCACTGAAACTGCCACCAGTTCGGCCCCGACCCGTAGGTGTCGTTCTGGTCGATGTCACCACTGAGCGTCGTGACGTTCGTCGCCACGTCCCGCTGCTGAAGCATCGTCTCGCCGCCCGCGAAGCCGCCGTACAGCGCGACCCCGCTCTTCAACTGGAAGGTCGCGGCACGGTCGCCCGCAACGCCGGGCCGGTAGGTGCCGGCCGCCACCCAGATCTCCCCGGCGTTGGTCGCGAGCAAGGCCGCCTGCAGATCGGTGTAGGCGTCGGCCCAGCTCGAACCGTCGTTGGCTCCGGTCGCGGCGTGGTCGACGAAGGTGATTTGGGCCGGCAGTGCGGCCAGGACGAAGAGCGATGCGAGAGCGCGCACAACCGGCGACCCGAGCGAGTGGGGCATCATGGTTTCGGTGAGATCCCGCCACCGGTCATCTGTGACGGGATTTCCGATTCTACCGGAAACAGCCGGCGAGCCGGCCTCAGCTACCGACCGCCTCGCCGTCGACCGCCTCGGGCGCTCGGGCCCCGACCACCAGTTCGCCGCCGACGACATCGACGGTGATCGCGCTGCCATCGGGCACGTCGCCGGCGATCAACTTGCGGCCGATGCGCGTCTCGAGCTCCCGCTGTAGGAACCGCTTCAGCGGGCGCGCGCCGTACACCGGGTCGTAGCCCTGCTCGGCCAGCAACGTCTTGGCGGCATCGCTGACCTCGACGGTGATGCGCCGCTCGGCGAGACGCTCCTTCAACGACACCAGCAACAGGTCGACGATGCGCCGCAGTTCGTCCGGCTGCAGCGGCTTGAACAGCACGGTGTCGTCGATGCGGTTGAGCAGCTCCGGACGGAAGCTGTGGCGCAGCTCCGCCATCACCTGATCGCGCGCCGCTTCGGTGATGTGACCATCCTTGATGCCGTCGAGCAGTGCCGGCGCACCGATGTTCGACGTCATGATGATGACGGTGTTCTTGAAGTCGACCGTGCGCCCCTGGCTGTCGGTCGCGCGACCGTCATCGAGGATCTGCAGCAGCACGTTGAACACGTCCGGGTGCGCCTTCTCGATCTCGTCGAACAGCACCACCGAGTACGGCTTGCGCCGCACGGCCTCGGTCAACTGGCCGCCCTCGTCGAAACCGACGTAGCCAGGCGGCGCACCGATCAAGCGGCTCACGGCGTGCTTCTCCATGTATTCCGACATGTCGATGCGCACCAGGTTGTCCTCGCTGTCGAACAGCGACTCGGCCAGCGTCTTGGCAAGTTCGGTCTTGCCGACCCCGGTCGGGCCGAGGAACAGGAACGACCCGATCGGCCGGCGCGGATCCTTGATGCCCGAGCGGGCGCGGATGACCGCGTCTGCGACCGATTGCACCGCTTCGTCCTGACCGATGACCCGCTGGTGCAGGATCTCGTCGAGCTTCAGCAGCTTCTCACGCTCGCCTTCGAGCAAGCGTTGCACCGGAATCCCCGTCCAGCGCGCGACGATCTCGGCGATCTCCTCGCCGGTGACCTCCTCGCGCAGGAGCTGTTCACCGCCCTTGGACGCGGCTGCGATGCGCTCCTCTTCGGCCGCGAGCGCCTTCTCGGCCGCCGGGATCCGACCGTACTTGAGTTCGGCCGCGGCGTTCATGTCGTAGCGCTGCTCGGCCTCTTCCATCTCGCGGCGCAGGCCTTCGAGCTGTTCGCGCAGTTCGCGCACCTTGCCGATCGCCTGCTTCTCCGCCTCGTATTGCGCGCGCATCGCGTCGGCCTTGCCGCGCAGCTCCTGCAGCTCCTTCTTCAGCTCCTGCAGACGCGCCTTGCTGGCCGCATCCTTCTCCTTGGCGAGCGCGGTCTCTTCGATCTCGAGCTGCATCAACCGCCGGCTGACCGCGTCGAGTTCGCTCGGCTGCGAATCGATCTCGGTGCGAATCATCGCGCACGCTTCGTCGACCAGGTCGATCGCCTTGTCGGGCAGGAAACGGTCGGTGATGTAGCGGTGCGACAGCGTCGCGGCGGCAACCAACGCGGTGTCCTGGATCTTGACGCCGTGGTGCAGTTCGAAGCGCTCGCGCAGGCCGCGCAGGATCGAGATCGTGTCCTCGACCGTCGGCTGGTCGACCATCACCGTCTGGAAGCGGCGCTCGAGCGCCGCATCCTTCTCGATGTACTTGCGGTATTCGTCGAGCGTGGTCGCGCCGATGCAGTGCAGCTCGCCGCGCGCCAGCATCGGCTTCAACATGTTGCCGGCATCCATCGCGCCGTCGGCCTTGCCCGCGCCGACGATCGTGTGCAGCTCGTCGATGAACAGCAGAATGCGCCCTTCGCTGTTCTTGACCTCGTTGAGCACCGCCTTCAGGCGTTCTTCGAACTCACCTCGATACTTTGCGCCAGCGACCAGACTGCCCATGTCGAGCGCGAACACGGTCTTGTCCTTGAGGCCCTCGGGCACATCGCCGCGCACGATGCGCTGGGCGAGGCCCTCGGAGATCGCCGTCTTGCCGACACCGGGTTCACCGATCAGCACCGGGTTGTTCTTGGTCTTGCGCGACAGAATGCGGATCACGCGCCGGATCTCGTCATCGCGACCGATGACCGGGTCGATCTTGCCCTGCCGACACATCTGCACCAAGTCGCGGCCGTAACGTTCGAGCGCTTCGTAGGTCGCCTCCGGGTTGGCGCTCTGCACGCGCTGGTTGCCGCGCACCTCCTTGAGCGCCGCGAGGAACCCGGCCTCGTCGATCGCAAACGTGCGGAACAGTTCGGCGAGATCGCCCTTGGCGTTCGCCAGGAGCGCCAAGAACAGGTGTTCGACCGACACGTACTCGTCGCGCATCTTCTCGGCGCGCTGTTCGGCGGCGGTGAGGACTTGCGCCAGTTCCTGGGTCAGGAAGATCTTGTCCGGCGAGTAGCCGGGCCCGGACATCTTGGGCTGCTTCCCGAGTTCGGCACGCACCGCGCCATGCACCGCGTCGAGCGGCACGTTCATCTTCTGCAACAAGCGACGCACGAGACCGTCGTCGGGCTCGATCAGGCCGAGCAGCAAGTGCTTCGGGTCCACCTGCTGATGGCCGAACTCGACGGCCGTCTGCTGGGCGTGCTGCAGGGCCTCCTGCGACTTCTGGGTGAGCTTGTTCGTATCCATGGGCGACCTCCTTGGGTTGGCGAAGGCGGTTCGGCCAGCGAGCGGCGTGCCATCGCCACTGGATACGCAACCCATTGAATAAGATAGCCTTACGAAAACCTCGCCAACCGTGTCGACCGGCCAGCGGGCGCCATAATGGCACCTTCACCCCTACACTGCCATCCTGGCAGCTAGCAGCGGTCGGACACCTTCTTCCCAGGCAACCAGCCGTTCCGCGGCACCGCGGGGCTCAGACGCGGATCTCGCTCGACAGCGCCTCGACGGGCTGCGCCGTCAGCCGCGGCTCGAGTTCGTCGCGCACGAACGCGTCGACCTGTTCGGGACAACGGCCGATGAAGCGGCTCGGCTGCAGCAGGTCGGGCAGACGGTCCCGGATCGCGGCGAACGCCGGATCCGCAGCGATCAGCTCCATCAGCGGATTCGCCCGACCCTCCCCCTTGACCGCCTGGGCGGCGGCCCGGCTGTGCACGCGCACCCGCTCGTGCAGGTCCTGACGATCGCCACCCGCAGCCACGCCGGCCATCAGGATCTCCTCGGTCGCCAAGAACGGCAGTTGTTCGGCGAGCTTCTTCTCGATCACCTTGGGGTAGACGACCAACCCGCCGGTGACGTTCTCGACCAGCATCAGGATCGCATCGACCGCCAGGAACGCCTCGGGCAGCGCGATGCGGCGGATCGCCGAATCGTCGAGCGTGCGTTCGAGCCACTGCGCCGACGCGGTGTGTGCGCTGGTATTGGCTGCTTCGACGACGTAGCGCGCGAGCGAGCTGACACGCTCGCAGCGCATCGGATTCTTCTTGTAGGCCATCGCCGAGCTGCCGATCTGCTTCTTCTCGCTCGGCTCCTCGATCTCGCCTTCATGTGACAACAGCCGCAGGTCGTTGGCGAACTTGGCCGCCGACTGCGCGATGCCCGACAATGCCTGATGGATCGTCCAATCGATCTTGCGGGTGTAGGTCTGGCCGCTGACTGCGATCGACCGCGCGAAGCCCATGCCCGTCGTCACCAAACGATCCAGTTCGGCGACCTTCTCGTGATCGCCGTCCGCCAGCAGCAGGAACGTCGCCTGCGTGCCGGTCGTGCCCTTCACGCCGCGGAACGGCAGCCACTCCGCAACCCGCTGCACCTCGTCGAAATCGAGAGCGAAGTCCTGCGCCCACAGGCATGCCCGCTTGCCGACGGTCACCGGCTGCGCGACCTGGAAGTGCGTGTAGCCGAGGCACGGCTCTGCGCGCCACTGCCGCGCGAACGCCGCAAGGTTCCGCATCACCGCCAGCAGGCGCTTCGCCAGCAGCCGCAATGCGCTGCGGTAGATGACCAGATCGGCGTTGTCGGTGACGAAGCAACTGGTTGCACCGAGGTGGATGATCGGGCGCGCCGTGGGCGCCAGTTCGCCGTAGTGGTGCACGTGCGCCATCACATCGTGGCGCAACTCACGTTCGAGTTCGGCAACGCGATCCCAGTCGAAGGTGTCGCGGTGCTGCTTCAGCTCCTCGATCTGCTCCCGCGACACCGGCAAGCCGAGACGGTGCTCGGCCTCGGCGAGGCAGATCCAGAGGTCGCGCCAGGTAGTGTGGCGCATGCGCGGCGAGAACAGGCGAGCCATGTCCTGGCTCGCGTAGCGTTCGGTGAGCGGGTGGTCGTAACGGTCGCCGCGTTGCATGTCGATATCGAACAAGAACGGCGACCGCGGCGCCATCCCGGCGACGGGCCAGAGGGAGGTGGCTCAGAAGCCGACCCAACCCCGGTGCGTCCGAGTCTCCCAACGCGCCGGCACCCACGTGCGATGATCGTATGCCGGCTCGATCACCCCCCAGTAGCGTTGGCCGCAACGGTCGTAGACCCATCCGTAGCGGGCCGGGACGTGCTCGGTCGTCCAGTAACCCGGCACCAGCACGCGCTCGTAGCGGGTCCCGTAGTGCCCCCGGACGTGCGGGGTGGCCCGACGCGACCACGAGGAGCCCGGACCGTGGGGGACGCCGTGCGAACGGCGGATGCCGCGTGTCGCGCGCGCCCGCGGGCGCTGGAACGTCGCCCGCGACGACCGCTCGGCGGCGACGACCGACCCGCGGTGCTGACGGCTCGAGCGATGACGTTCGCGCGACTGCGCGGGCAGCGAGACGACGGCACCGAGCAGGGCCGCCACGATCAGCATCGGGAATCGCTTCATGATGGGCCTCCAGCGCAACTGCCGGGCCGAAGATGCGGGCGCAGCCACTTCCCAGGAGAACGCCCGCGGCGGGCCTCGCCATCGCGCGAGGTTTCTCGGAACCGCAACAGCGCGTGTCCTGCACTCGATGCAGGTGATCAGGCGAAGGTCGCGAACAGCACGCTGGCGGCGGCCATCGCCGCTACCGATGCCAGTGCGGACCAGCGCACGGGCCCTTCGCCGGTGGCACCCCGCAACAGCAGCACCGCCAGCGCCGCGCCGGCCGCATCCGACAGCGCGTCGGCGACCGAGCAGTCGCGGCCGGGGACGAACGACTGGTGCACTTCGTCGACGATGCCGTAGAGGCCGGCGACCAACCACGCACCCAGCGAACGCATCGGCACGCGCGCGGCACGCGGCCGGCGCGACCACGCCAGCCAGATCGAGCCACCAAGACACGCATAGGCGACCACGTGCATGGCGTTGTGCAGCAGGGCACCCAGCCGGGTCACCGGCTCGGTTCCGGGCACCCGCGACGACGACCACCACAACACCGCAAACCCGATCGCCGGCACCAGCGCGCGCAGCGCCCAGGGCACCCGCAGCCACCGATCGACGAATCGCGCCAACACCGTCACTGCGACGCGATGTAGCCGACCAGGCGCAGACCGCCACCCACGGCCCGCTCGGCACTCAAGTCCGACAGGTAGACCGTCAGCAGGAACAGACCGCGGCCGCGTTCGCTCTCGAGCGACGGCATGCCGTCGGTGGTGGTCGCGATGGCGCGCGCCAACTCGTCGACCTCGTCGTCGGGCATCTCCGTGTCGAAGAACTCGATCGCCAGCCGGTCGCCGCTGTGGTCGACGCGCACGCGCAGGTCGCTGCCCGAACGACGGTAGGCAGCGCCGTGCTCGATCGCGTTGTTGGCCAGCTCGTCGACCACCAGAGCCAGGTTGTCGCAGACCTCGGGGGCCGCGCCGGCCGCCGCCGCCATCCGGCGCACGCTGGCGCGCACCTCGCGCAGCCGGGCGCCGTCGGGTGGAAAGCGCAGCTCCTGCCCGCTCACCCGACCCCCTCCACCAACATCGACAGGTCGATCGCGGGTGCCGAATGGGTCAACGAACCGACCGAGATGCGGTCGACGCCCGACTCGGCGAA
>DRKG01000445.1 GCA_011051855.1 bacterium
AGCGGAGACTGGGCCGCCAGCGCACACGCGAACAGCGGCAGAACGAATCGGGAGAAGCAGCGCAACATGGTCTCTGAGGATCTCAGGTTGCCATCAGAGCACGCCGCATCCAGGATGCGAACCAAGCGGAGTCCCGATTGCGTCCCGTTCCTGCCAAAAAGCTACGACACCTGCCGGGCCGCTATAGATACGCCTGCAGCGCCGCCTTCATCTCCTGCTCCGCCTGGTCGGCGGTGAACTCGGTGAAGCCCCGCCGCAGATACTCGGCGAAGTAGGCGCGCAGCTCGCCCGCCGTGCGCGCACCGCCGTTGTCGCCGAACTTGGTCACGAACGGCGTGAAGTGCGGATACAGCGACGCTGCGCCCGACTTGCCCCACCAATCGCCGTGCATGGTGGTCTTGCAGAAGTTGCCGATCAGGATGTCGTCGAACGCCTGCCACTCGACCGCCTGCATCAACGACTGCCGCGGCGTCTCGAAGGTGATGCCGCGGTCGTGCTCCCGATTGATGTCGATGACGTGCTCCTTGCCGCCGACGCGAAAGCGCAGGTAGCCGAGCACCGTGTGCAGGTGCTCGAACGAACGGAAGTACTCGGTCAGCCGGGTGACGTCGTCACGCTCGAGCGGCGTCGTCCAGTCGTCGCCGTAGTCCTCCGGCGGCCGCAACGCTTGGTCGTTGGCCTTCGGGTCGATCTTCTCGTAGCTGCCGGTGTGTAGGTCGAACTGCACGTACGCGGGCAGGCACGTGCGCCGGCCGCCGTCGAAGCCTTCCTGGTGCGCCTCGATCGGCGTCACACAGTCGTTGGCCCAGCCGCTGTCGGTGCGGTTGTAGCGGTGCATCGAGCTCGACGGCGCAAAGATGTCGATGTCGTAGTAGTCGAGCATCGCCTTGATCCCCGGTCCGCAAGGCTCGTGCTGCATCGCCACCGGCGGCACCCGGTTGCCGTCCTCATCGAAGAAGTTCAGCATGTCGGCATCGCCGTAGCCGGTCAGGCACGCGAGCACCGAGCGCTTGTGGAAACGGCCGCGCTCGCGTTCGAGGAAACGACTGCTGCCGCGGTTGCCGGCATCGTTGGCGTCGATCACCAGATGCCCGTCGACATCCATGACCAAGGTCGCATCCTGGTTGTAGTTGGCCAACGACGCGATGCGCACCCGATCGCTGACCTCGAACCACTGCCCGCACTGCAGCACCGTCACGTCGAAGCCCATGCCGGAGAGATCCCGCGCGACGCGACCGCCGTAGTGATCGGGCAACAAGATCCGATGATCGCGCAACATCTCGAGCGACGGCAGGCTGAGGTGGTCCGGGTGGCCGTGCGAGATCCACAGGTAGCGACTCGCCTTGACGTTCTCCTGCTGCTCCCGCGGCACTTCGTGGCTCAACCGCCAACTGCCGAAGTAGGCCTCACCGATCAGCCACGGGTCGGTGGCGAGCACCGGCCCCTTGTCGTGAACGATGATGCAGGCGTTACCGATCGTCTCGAAACCGAGGTCCATGCCCCTTCGTGTAGCCATTCCCGCCCGCCAGCGCCATGGGCCCTTGGCCGCACCCGGGAGGCCAGCGGCGCGGAAACCCTCGACCCTGCCCGCAACCGGTGCAGGGCCCCGCGCGCCCGCCGCACGGTCGGGCCGGGGCACAGCAACACCATGCCGGCCAGCGTGGCCGCCATGCCAAGGGTCGGCAGGCCCACCAGCGACACGCCGCTCAGTGCTTCGAAACCGGTGCGCAGGAACATGAGCACCAGGGACGTGCGCACGCAGATCCGCGCCGCACGCGCGGAGAGGTGGCGCCGCCGCAGCCGCAGCAGTCCCGGCAGCACCCAGATGCCGGCGGCCAGGTGCACCGCCAGCGAGGCCGCGACCGTCGCCAGCCGCATCGGCGCGGGCGCGCCATGGCGCAACAACAGGTCGACGAGCACCCGGGCCAGGATCGCGTGCCCCTGCAGGATGGAAAACGACACCGCAGCCAGCGTGGCGGCGGCAAACGACAACGAACGGAGGTGACGCATCGGATCTCTCGCGTGGTCGCGCAAGGCCCCCATGGCCTCGCGGCGGCACCCCTTCCTCCGCGGGCGCGCCGTGGCGCACGTCACCCCGAATTCACTTCGCACGCCGACGACAGTTTCCTGCCATGCGGTGCAACGCGCTATCCTGTGCGCCGTTGCCAATGGGTTCGAGCCCGCACCAGCCCCGCGACGTGCGCGAGCGTTTCGGCGCGCTCTACGACGACCTGTGCACGATCGCAACCGCGATGCTGCGCACACGGCGCGGCGAGATCGTGCCCACCGAACTGGTGCACGAGGCGTTCGTCGCACTGCAACGGGAAGAGCGGGTCCGCGCCGCGCAGCACCGTTCGCGCCTGGGCGGCAAGCCCGACAGCGTGTTCAAAGCCTGCTTCGGCGCCGCCTGCCGCGACGTGCTCGCCGATCGCACCCGGCGGCGCAATGCCAAGAAGCGCGGCGGCGACGTCGACCACAAGGCCGCGTCCTCGTCGATCACGTTCGCCGGCACAGGTCCGGTCGAGGCGGCCGTCATCAACGACGCCCTGGCGGCGCTCGAACGTTTCGATCCACTGGCGGCCCGGATCGTCGAGCAGCGCGTCTTCGCCGAGATGTCGATCGCCGAGTGCGCCGAAGCCTTGGCCGTCTCAGCGAGCACGGTGGACCGGCACTGGCGGTTTGCCAAGGCCTGGCTGATCCGGCGGATCACCTGACTCGACGGCGGCGGCCGCGGCGGCGCGGCGGCCATAGAGCCGCATCTCGATGACCTTGCCCTTGGTCGGATGGAAGCCGCGCGCCCGCCACAGCGGGGTCGCCAAAGCCCGCAGCGCCGCACCGCCGGCGCGTGGATCCTCTGTCGCCAGCCGTTCGGCAGCCGCGACCAGATGCGGCACCTCCTGGTCGCGCACCAGCAGCAGTTCGCCGGGACGCGCCAGCAGCCGGGCGGCGTCGTCCTCGTCCCGGCACTTCGGCACGGTGCGCCCGAGGTAGAAGGTCACGCTCGGCGCCACGAAGTGGTACAGGTGCACGGTCTCGCCGGCGCGCACGTGGCGCGGCAGATCGACCTGGAACGCGCGCGCGATCATGTCCTGGTTGGCCAGCGGCAGGCCGCGACCGAACAACGCCGCCATGTTGACCAGCAGCCCCGCCGCGAGCGCGACGATCGCCGGCCAGATGCGGCCACGCGCGAGCCAGTGCCCCACCGTGCACAGCGTGACGCACAGGCCGAGCCCGGCCAGCAGCCCGGGGGCGACCGCGCCTTCGAGCCCGCTGGTCCAGAACGCCACCGGCAGCGCGCAGAGCAGCAGCACGCCGAGCCCGCGCGCCAACGTCGCCGTGATCGGCAGAACCGAACCGGCCCGGGGCCGCGCCAACAGGATCGCCAGCGCGATCGCCGGGTAGCACGGCAGCACGTAGTGCGGCAGCTTGCTGACCACCAGCGAGAACGTCCCCACGACCCCCGCGACCCAACCGAGCAGGATGCGCCGGGTGGCCCGTTCGTCGACGGCCGCCGCCGGCCGCGGATCGCGCCCGGGCATGTGCCCGCGCAGGGCGGCGATCGCCCACGGCAGGAACAAGGACCACGGCAGCATGGTCAGCGGAATCGTCACCAGGTAGGTCAACAGCCACCAGGGAGCAAAGCCGCCGTGGCCTTCGAACGGCCGCACGCTGCGCGCGACGACGTGGTGGCCGATGCCTTCGGTCCAGAAGCCGCCGTGGGTGCGAACCAGCGCCGGCACCGCCCACGCCAGCACCACCGAACTCGCGAGCAGGCAGCCGGCGACGAACGCCGGCCAGCGTGGCCGCGCACCGGCCCACCAGAGCCCGATCGCCACCGCGATCGGGCCGACCAATGCCGGCGGCCCCTTGGTCAGGAACGCGAGGCCGAGGCCGAGCCACAGCAACCACCAGGTGCGCACCGAGCCACCGTTCTGCAGCCGCCGCACCTGCACCAGGGCGAGTGCCGTGGTGATGCCGTAGAGCAAGGCGTCGGCGGTCGCGCCGTGCGCGAGCCCCTGCACGAGCGGAGCGGAACCGGCGGCGAAACCGGCCAGCAGTGCCGGCAACAGCGCGAGCCCGAGCAACCGGCCGATGCCGGCGCAGGCGACCGCGGCTACCGCAACGCCCAACGCCGACGGCAGCCGGGCCGCCATCTCACTGGGCCCGAACAGCCACATCGCCGCCGCCTGCAGCCAGTAGATCAGGATCGGCTTGTCGTAGCGCACGGCCCCGTTGAAGTACGGCACGATCCAGTCGCCGGTGGCCAGCATGGTCCGCGATGCGGTCGCGAACCGGGGTTCGTCGACGTCGAGCAAAGACAGCAGACCGGCGCCGGCACTGCCGAGCGCGAACACCGCCACGAACAGCAGCAGGAAGGCAGCCGGTACCCAACGCCCTGCGATGCGCCGGCTCGGATCGCCGCGCGCTTCGGCGGCCGCCCACAACGCACACATCGTCGCCGGCACCGAGGTGATCAACAGTTCGACCTCGCGCGCCGACGGCGCCAGCAGCAGCGACGCGAGCCAGATGCCGACCGCCGACCAGGCGATCGTCACGCGCACCTCGCGCCGTTCCAGCCACTCCGGCAGGAACAGCGGCAGCCGCCGGACCGCGCCACCGCACAGCGTGCCGAGGACCAGCCCGCTGAGCACGTCGCTCGGCCAGTGCCGCCCGCGCAGCACGCGGCTGACCCCAACGCCGACCGCGCCGGTCCAGCCGGCCACGGTCACCGACGGCCGCCACGCCGTCCACGCCGCGGCCAGCGCGGTGGCCGCCGAAGTGTGGCCCGACGGCCACGCGAACGACTCACCGGGAGTCGGTCGTTCGCGCATCACGAGCAGCTTCAACACGTTCGCGACGACGCCGGCGAGCACGACCGCCAGGGCACCGTCCTGCAGCCGGCGGCGCGAACCGCTGACCACGAACGCCGCCGCGAACAACAGCGGAAAGGTGTCGCCGTGGCC
>DRKG01000446.1 GCA_011051855.1 bacterium
CCGCGACTGCGATAGGCCGTAGCCGTCGGCGGTGCAGACGCCCGAGAGATAGGCGATACCGATCACCGATCCGCTCAGGTTGCGCCCGGTGAACAGGTGGGTCACGTCGCGCGCGATGTTGGCGTGGGTGTTGAGCCAGTTGTTGCGGAACTGACTGAGCAGGTTGCCGGGGTTGTTGGTCGTGTAGACGCCGACAGTGGTGACCAGGATGCTCACGACCTGGAACTGCACGTCGACGTCTCGGTCGTAGATGAAGTCGACCTGGTTCATCACCGTGGTGATGTCGTTCTGCGTCTGCGTGACGGAGCTGCCGTTCTGCTGGTAGAACTCGGTGTCCGCCTCGATTGCGATCTCACAGTAGCGGGTGTTGTCGGTTCCGGTTGGCGACGGTGGCGCGGAGGAGATCGCCGGTGTGCCGTTGCCGCAGTGGTAGGGCAGCGGCACGGTGTCGGCGGCGCGGTAGACGACGTGCAGCGCGGGGCCGGCGTTCGGTTGGACGCGGTTGGCCGGTTGCACGACCCAGTTGTCGCCGAGAGGGGCGTTCGGGCCGGTCGGGCGGTGGATGATCGCGTCGATGCTTCCATCCACGATGCTCGCCGCGACGCGCACCTGCGGCTCTTCCACCAAGTGGCCGCGGTAGGTGATGCACTCGGGCGTGGGCGCTGTGTGGATGCCGGCGGCATCGCGAACCAACAGCCTGAAGTTCGGGCTGCGGATGTCGTGCGGCCGGAGCGCCATCGTGCGCGGCTTCTGGCCGAGCCGGACCGGGATCAGGTAGTTGCCGGCGTCGTCGCGCTGGATCGCCAGGGATTGCAGCGTGCCGGCGTGGACGTCGAAGCCGGCGAGCAGCTTCGGGGGGGCGTGGTGGGCGTCCTGGGCGGCCAGCATCGCCGTCAGGAGAGCCGTGCCGAGGAAGGAGATCGAGGTGGTGGACATGGGATGCGTGACGAAGACGTCAGGAAGAGGGCATGGCAGGATGCAGGCATTGTATGCCCGTCGGCGGTTGTCGTGCCCGCGAACGCGAGGAGGCTGGCGGGTACACGAAAACGGCGACGGGCATCTGCCCGCCGCCGCTTTCGTCCGGTCGAAGCCGGACGGATCGAGTCAGATCGCTTCGATCAGAGCGTGCCGGTCCGGAAGCACAGCGCGTTGGAGACGGTCATCCCCAGGCTGTTCGGCGGCAGTTGCGGCCACAGGAACACACCCTGCCAGTTCAGCTCGGCGCCGTTGAGACCGGTCGGGATCGGCAGCGTCAGGCGCAGCTCACCCGGCGTGTTGATGATGTCCTCGATGGCCGTCAGGGCGATGAAGCCCGCCGGGTCGAGGTGGTAGAAGCAGCTCGGCGCGCCGATCACGCCCAGATCGAGCGGGAACGGGCCCGGGTTGTTGGTGGCGAGCATCAGGCCGATGCGCGGCAGGCCGTTCGGGTCCGCGACCGACAGGTTGCTCATGACCATGTCGATCGTGGTGCCCTCGATCGGGCGGGCCGACACGTCCAGCACGGTGGCCGACGAGCCGTCACCCGAGACGACGCCCGGGTTGCCCGTGATGGCCGACCAGTCGATCGCGGTGCCGATCGGCTCGCCGTTGCCGCCGCTGAAGCCGATCAGCAGGTCGCCGCTGCCGTTGCACGACAGGTTGGGGCCGTAGGCGATGTTGACCAGCGAGCCGGTCGGATCGAACTCGATCGAGAAGCTGCTCGTCACACCGGCGACGGCAGGCCAGTTCTGCACGTCGTCCCACCAGATCATCACGCCGCCGAGGTTCGGGCTCGGCTCCATCACGTAGATGTTGCCGACGCCGGTGCTCGGGTCGAGGTCGGTGTTGAACACGGCCCACTGCACCGCTTCGTCGCGGAACGGGATCAGGCTGCCGTAGTTGGAGCCGTTGTACTGGAACGTGGTCGCGCTCGGCGCAACGGTGTCGAAGTAGATCTTACCGTTGGAGTTGATGCCGAGTTCGGTGGCCATCAGGCCGCCGCCCGGGGCCGGCAGCGAGATGGGGTTCGACGGCGTGTAGCTGAAGGTGCAGTCGTCGAGGCTGCCCGACGAGTTGGCGACCGGCGTGGCCGCGGCACCGCTCTGGGTCAGGTCGACCAGGCCCGGGGCGCCGATCGGCGGGGCGATGTAGGGGATGCCGCCCGCGGTGATCGTGTAGAAGCCACCGTTGGCCGACGGGGTCAACACCGCGGTGTAGGAGGTGCCGGCGACGTCGACCGGGGTCGTGTTCTCCGGGATCAACTCGTAGATCATGAACGGCAGGTTGTAGCAACCTTCGCCGGTCTTCTGCGAGTGGGCCGCGTTCGGGTCCGGGGTGTAGTCGAACGCGATGTTCGGCTGGTCGGCGAACGGCACGCCGGGAGTGGCGTTCGGCTGCAGGGCGCCACTCAGGTCGACGGTCTGCCAGCCGTTCCCCTGGATGCCGCCATTGGCCATCGCCAGGAACTGGTCCGAACCCAGCGCCGCGTAGGTGGTGCCGGGGTCGTAGCCGATGCACGAGAGCGCGCCGGGGTTCTGCGCCGCGAGCGGAGTACCCGAGTAGGTCGTCGGGATGTACTCGAGGCAGAAGCCGTAGGTGCCGGCGGGCAGCACGAACGGGGCCGGGTTGTTGGTGACCGGATCGCGGAAGTTGTTGATCACGCAGTCACCGGAGTAGGCGACGATCAGCATGTCGGCGGATGCGACGTGCGTCCACGCGGCCTGGTTCTGCTCGTTGCCGACGTGGGTGGTTGGCACGGTGTAGAGGCGCACTTCGGCGATGTTGCCGGTCTGGTCCGGCGGGGCCGTTGCACCCGCGGCTTGGTCGTAGCTGGTCGAGAACATCTGGTTCACGGTCAGCGGCGCCGAGACGGTGAGGTCGACGAATTGGTTGAGGGTCGTGTCGGCGTTGGCCGGGTAGTAGAAGCTCGCGGCCCACGGATCGAAGGTGCGGAGCACGGTGCTGCCAGCCGAGCCAGCGCACGGCGATTGGGCCACCAGCGCGGCGGAGCCGGCCAGGGCGGCAACAGCAAGAGTCAGCTTTTGCATGTCTTTCTTGGTTGAGAGGAGGGGACAGGGACAGGAACCCGTCGCGTGGATTCGCGATGAGCCGGTAGTGTCGTAACGCGGTGGAGGCGGCGCGTAAAGCGGGGGGGATCACCAGCCGCGGGCGATTCTCCCGTGTTTGCGGTGGGGCGTTTCCCTGGCCCGAGGTGTTCGCCCTCGGGACCCGCCGCCGGCCCGCGGCGTTGCGCACGCACGACCGCATACCTAACCTGCTTGCGCCACGTCCCCCCAGGCCCTCGTCTTCCCAGGCTTGAACCCGCCGAACTCCAGACCGGACGGCCCGCAACTGTCG
>DRKG01000447.1 GCA_011051855.1 bacterium
CAGGCGCACGCGCACGACGAAGCGCCCGCGCACGTCGTCTTGGTCCATCGAGCGCACCCGCTGGCGCAGTTCGAGCACGAAGCGCTCCAGCGGCATGCGACGACCGGCGCTGGTCACGAAGCCGTCACCGTGCAGCCGCACTTCGACTTCGCCGGCGCTGCGGTCGAACGCCGTCGTCACCGGGGCCCCGCCCGCGCACGCCGCCAGCAAGAGCCCTCCCGCGATCGCGGCGCGCGCGTTCATCGCGCAGCGATGCCCTGCACTTCGATGCGCGCCTCGGGATCGAACAAGGACACCACCTGGAACATGGCCATGCCCGGGAAGTGGCGGCCGCAGTGCCGGCGCCAGACCTTGCCGAACTCGCGGCGAGCGCTCGCGTAGTCGTCGCGGCTGGTGACGTAGAAGTTGAGTTGCACCACGTCCGCGAAGGCCATGCCGGCGTCGCGCAGGATGGCACCGATGTTGGCGAGCGCGTCGTCGAGTTGCCCGACCAGATCGCCCGGCCGCCGAACCTTGCCATCGCGGTCGTAGCCGCACTGGCCGGCCAGATAGAGGGTCTGTTGGTCGCCGCTCTCGACCAACCAGGCGTGGGCGAAGCCGACCGGCGCGGCGAGGTCGTCGGGATTGATCGGGCGTTTGCTCATGGCAGTTCGCGCAGGATGGCACGCACCGGGCTCGCGTCGCAAGCGACGAGGCGCAGCGGCAGCGCGATCAGTTCGTAATCGCCGGCCGGCACGCGGCTCAGGTCGAGATTCTCGAGAATCGCGACCCCGCCGGCATGAAGCGCCCGGTGGCCTCCGAGTTCCTTGTCGCTGGCGTGGTCGACGCTCGGCGTGTCGATGCCGACCAGCCGCACGCCGGCTTCGGCCAACACCTTGCCGGCGGGGGCACCGAGCGACGCAAAGCCCGGATCGAACCGGCGGTGGTCATGCACGTGCCCGGTGCGCAACAGAACGCGTTCGGCGCCTGCGAGCACCGCCGGGGTCAGCGCGCTCACCGGCACGCGCGGCGGCGAACCCGCGGGCTCCACGTCGAGGACCCGACACGGGCCGACGTAGGGCGCGAGGTCGACCGCCGCGGCGTCGCGACCCGCGGGATCGTAATGCAGCGGGGCATCGGCGTGCGTGCCGACGTGCACCGACATGCGGATCGTGCTGACGTTGCACGAGGCACCGTCCGCCATGCGCATGACCCACTCCTGCGCAAATGCATGGTCACCGGGGAACGTCGCCGTCGCCGGCTCGATCGGCTCGCTGATATCCCAGATCCTGCGCCGGCCGCTCATCCCGGCTTGCGCTCCGCCTGCTTGAACCGTGCATGCTCGTCGCTGTCGAGGATGTCGCGAATCGCCTGCAGCGCCGCGCGCACCTCGTCCTCGGTGTTGTAGAAGTGCGGCGCGATACGCAGGCCGGCGTCCGGCCGGTAGTCGACGACGATCTCGCGCGCGCTCAGTGCCTGGCAGACGGCGTAGCCGTCCGGCACAGCGATCGCGACGTGCCCGCCGCGGCGCTCGGCATCGCGCGGCGAGCGCAATTCGAAGCCGTGACGTTCGGCCTCACGAACCAACAACGTCGTCAGCCGCTGACTGCGCGCCCGCACGTTCGCCATGCCGGCCTCGAGGATCGTCGCCACCCCTTCCTTGCCGGCATAGAGCGCGGGCACGTTCGGGGTGCCGGTGTTGAACCGACCGCCGTCGTCGCGCAGATCCTGTCCCGCGGGCGAGAACGCGAACGGATCCTTGTGCGCCGCCCAGCCGGTGAACGCCGGCGACAGCTTCGGAGCTTCGTCCGGGTGCACGTAGAGGAAGCAGTTGCCCGGCCCCCCACAGAGCCACTTCAACGCGCCGCCGACCGCGGCGTGCACCCCGAGTTTCGCCAAATCGAGCGGCAACGTGCCGACCGAGTGGAACGTGTCGAGGATTACGAACGCGCCGACCTCGCGCGCCTTCGCGACGATCGGCTCGACATCGATGATCGCCGAGCTGCGGAACATCACGTGGTCGATCGCGACCAGCAAGGTGGTGTCGTCGATATGGCGCGCGAACTGCTCGCCGTCCGTCGAGAAACCATCGCTCGCCGGCGGCACCCGCACCAGCTTCGCACCGTGCGCCGCGCGTGCTTCGTAGATGTACTGATCGCTCGGAAAGTTGCGGTCCGCGTAAACGATGCCGTTGCGCGGACCGTCGAAGCGGAAGCACGACAGGATCATCTCGAGCGCCACCGCGATGTTCTGGTGCATCGACACGGAGCCCTTCGCGACGCCGAGCACCTTCGCGATCTGGTCGGCGACCTGTTCCTGCAGCAGCCACCAGCCGTCGCCCCACGACCGCACACCGCGCGTATCCCATTGGTCGAGGAACCGGCCGACGCTGTCGCGCGCCGCCCGGGGCATCGCGCCGAGCGAGTTGTTGATCAGGTAGTTGCTGCGCTGCGTGATCGGAAACCGGTCACGGAACGCGAGCAGAGCATCGGGTGCGTCATCAGCGGCCACGCGAGCGTTGTAGCCGCGCGCGGCATCCGATGCGACGATCAGACGCCGACGACGTCGTTCTTCAGGCTGGCGGCGACACCGATGATCGTGCGGATGTCGTCCGCGCCGACACCGGCCCATTCGAGCGCGGCCTGCAGGTGCCCGGCGATCGCGCCAAAGTGCTCGTCGGTGATGCCGAGGCCGGTGTGCGCCGCCCGCATCGCGCGCCCTCGGTATTCGTTCGGGCCGCCGAGCGCCATGCCGAGGAACGCCGCCTGGTGGGCGCGCTGCTTCACCATGTCGGTACCGGCGAAGAAGTGCGAAACCGTCGGATCCGCCAGAATACGCTGATAGAAGTTGTCGACGACGGCGGTCACGGCGGGCTTGCCGCCGAGTTTCTCGAACAAGGTCTTGGTGGTGGTCATTGTCTCCTCCCTGGGTCACCGCCGCATATCGGCGGTGGCGTCCCCGACACG
>DRKG01000448.1 GCA_011051855.1 bacterium
CATCAGGTGCGTCTTGCCGGCTTCGACGGTGCGCACTTCGCGGAAGTGGTCGAGCCAACTGCCGCCGAGCGGGACCCCGGCCGGGTGGCGGACCACCAGCCGGTCGTGCTCGACCCATTGCACCGCGTGCACGCCGAGCGCCATGAGGGCGTGCTTCAGGCGGAACTGGCGCAACAGCGTGGTCACCGGTTTGGGCAACTTGCCGTAGCGGTCGCGCAGCTCGCGGTCGAGCTCGGCGAAGCGTTCGTCGTCGGTTGCCTCGTCCATCTCGCGCAGGAGTTCGAGGCGCTGGCGCGGATCCTGCAGGAAGCCTTCCGGCAGGTAGGCCTGCAATCGGAGGTCCACGTCGACTTCGACGGTTGGTGTCTGCGGGGCCCGGTCCGTCCGGGCGTTCTCCACGGCCGATCGCAGCAACTGGCAATACATGTCATAGCCGACGGACGCGATATGACCGGACTGTTGGGGGCCGAGCAGATTGCCGGCGCCGCGGATTTCGAGGTCCTTCATCGCTATGGCGAAGCCGGCGCCGAGGTGGGAGAACTCCTCCAATGCCTTGAGGCGCTGGCGGGCCTCCTGGCTCGGCGGCGCATCGCGGTCGAGCAGCAGATAGCAATAGGCCTTCGCGCTGCTGCGGCCGACGCGGCCGCGCAATTGGTGCAGCTCGGCCAGGCCGAAGCAGTCGGCGCGATGGATCAGGATCGTATTGGCGCGGGCGATGTCGAGCCCGTTCTCGACGATCGTCGTCGACACCAGCACGTCGAATTCGCCGCGCACGAATGCCCGCACCGTCCGTTCGATCTGCGTTTCGGTCATCTGGCCGTGGCCGACCGCGATCCGCGCATCGGGCACCAGTTGCTGCAGCCGGTTCTTCAGCAGGTCGAGCTCGTCGATGCGGTTGTGCAGCACGAACGCCTGTCCGCCACGCGACAGTTCGCGCTGCAGGGCATCTCGCTCGATGCGATCGTCGCGAAACAGCATGCGAGTCTCGACCTCCTGCCGGCCCGGCGGCGGGTTGTCGAGGGTGCTGATGCCGCGAATGCCGAGCAGGGAACTGTGCAACGTGCGCGGAATCGGCGTCGCGCTCAACGTCAATACGTCGACTTCGGCGCGCAGTTGTTTGAGGCGTTCTTTCTGGCGCACGCCGAAGCGTTGCTCCTCGTCGATGATGGCCAACCCTAGATCGCGAAATGTGACGTCTTTTCCGAGCAATTGGTGGGTGCCGATGACGATGTCGACGGCGCCGCGCGCAAGGCTTTCCTGCACTTGGCGCCGCTCTTTCGGCTTGCGGTAGCGCGACAGCAACTCGACGGTCAGCCCGAACGGCTCACAGCGGTCTCGGAAGGTGCGGGCGTGCTGTTCGGCCAGCACCGTGGTCGGCGCCAGCACCGCGACCTGTCGGCCGGTGATTGCGACCCGAAAGGCCGTGCGCAACGCCATCTCGGTCTTGCCGAAACCGACGTCGCCGCACAGCAGGCGATCCATCGGCGTGTCCTTCTCGAGGTCCTGTTGGATCTCCGACCACGAGCGCGCCTGGTCCTCGGTGTCGCGAAACGGGAAGGTGTCGAGGAAGTCCCGTTCGAGCTGATCGTGCGGATACGGCGGGCGTTTGACCAGCGCGCGCCGGCTCTGCACCTCGAGCAGTTCGGCAGCGGTGTCGAACAGCGCCTCGGCGACCTGCTTCTTGCGCTTCTGGAAGCCTTTGCCGCCGAGTTTGTCGAGCGGCACGCGCGCGCCCTTGGCGCTGCCACCGCCGGCTCCGACGTACTTCTGCACCAGGTGGATCTTGCTGGCCGGCACCAGCAGCTTGACGTCGTCCTGGAACGACAGGCGCAGGTGTTCTTCGGTGCCTTCGCCGCGGTGGACCAGCTCGGTGCCTTCGAAGCGCGCGACGCCGTGCACCGCGTGCACCACCAGGTCGCCCGGCCCGAGTTCGAAGAAGCTCTGGATGGCGCGCGAGGGCACGGCCGCGCGCTCGCGCAGGCGCGGTTGGCTCTGCACGCCGGCGAACTCGACGTTCGACAGTGCGGTGGTCTTCAGGTCGGGGATGCGGAAGCCGCGGCTGATTGCGCCGTCGAGCAGTTCGACCCGCTCGGCGTCGAGGTCGACCTGTTTGTGCTGGAAGATCTCGCGCAGCCGTTCGCGCTCGTCCGGGCTGCGGCAGAACAGCAGCACGCGCCCCTGCAGGCCGCGCACGCTGCGCAGCCGACCGGCGGGGTCGGATTCCCCGGAGCCGGCGGCAGAGCCCGCCGACAGCACCTTGTAGTCGTATTCGTGGCTCGGCAGTGACGACAGTTCGACCTGCGGACAGACCCGCAGCGTGTCCTGGAGTCGCTGCCGGCGGGGTGCGAACTGGCTGTCGAACGCGCCGGCGCGGGTGCAGCGCTCTTCGAGCCGCAGCGGTTCGTAGATGACGACCAAGGTGCGGGATGGCGTCAGGTGCTTGAGCACCGGCCCTTGTTCGTCATCGTCGCCCTGGGCCAACGCCAGGGTGATGCGCTCGTGCACGGCCGTGGTGCGCTGGCTGCCGGCGTCGAAACTGCGGATCGATTCGAGGGTGTCGTCGAAGAACTCCAGCCGCAGCGCGCTGTCCGCGCCCATCGGAAACAGGTCGACGACGTCGCCGCGCACGCTGCACTCGCCGGGGGCGAGCACCAACGGCACGCTGCGCAGCCCGGCTGCCTGCGCGCGCTGCAGCACCTGGCTGCGGTCGAGGCGCTGGCCGGCGACCAGCTCGAGCCCCGCGCGACGCAGGCCCCGCGGGGTCGTCGCCGGTTGCAGCATCGCTTCGATGCCGGCGACCAGCGGGGCTCCGTCGGCGGCGAACTGCTGCAGGGCACGTTGGCGGGCGCTGCGGGTGGTGGCGTCGACCTCGTCGTCGTCGCCCAGCTCTTCGCGCACCAGCACGTGGCTTGCGCTGCCGAACGCGGCGAGGTCGGTTTGCAGCAGCAGGCTGTCGACGTCGTCGGCGGTCAGCACCAAGAGGGCGCCGTCGTGCGCCTGCCGCAGGGTGGTCAGCAGGAGCGCCGCCGAGGCGCCCCACAGGCCGCCGGCCTTGCAGTGCGCGCCGCGCGCCACCTGGGCCAGCAGGTTGCGGGTCGTCGGGAGCTGCGCGAAGGCGGCGAGCAGGGACTCTTGCGGCGGTGGTGGCACGGCAATCGGACCGAGCAGGTTACGCGAAGGCGGCGTCATCGCGAACGCCGGGGCGGGAACCCGACGTGCCCTTGCCGCCCCCGCACCGAGGCGTTACGCAGGCGCCATGAGCGAGCACCTGCGCCGGATCGGCGACCGGCAACTCAGTCCGGAATCCCTGATGATGAGCCACGGCTACGATCCGCGGCTCAGCGAAGGGGCGATCAAGTCGCCGATCTTCATGACCTCGACGTTCGCCTTCGAAAGCGCCGAGGAGGGCAAACGCTTCTTTGAAGTCGCCTACGGGCTGCGCGAGAAGGAGCCGAAGGAGGAGATCGGGCTGATCTACAGCCGGCTCAACAACCCCGACATCCAGATCCTCGAGGAGCGGCTGTCGGTGTGGGACGGCGCCGAGGCCTGCGCGTCGTTCGAGAGCGGTATGGCGGCGATCTCGACGACGATGTTCGCGTTGCTGCGCCCGGGCGACATCGTGCTCCACAGCGTGCCGGTCTACGGCGGCACCGACTATCTGCTCGATCGCATCCTGCCTGGTTGGGGCGTGACCGCGAAGGGCTTTCGCGCCTGCGATGGCACGGATGGCATGCGAGCGGCGCTCGCCGAACTCGGCGACGATGCGGATCGCGTGGCGATGATCTTCGTCGAGACGCCGGCGAATCCGACCAACGACCTGGTCGACATCGTCGACGCGGTCGCACTGGCAGACCGCCAGACGCGTGATGGGCGCAAGGTGCGGGTGGTGGTCGACAACACCTTCCTCGGCCCGCTGTGGCAGCATCCGCTGCAGCTCGGCGCGGATATCGTCGTCTACTCGGCGACCAAGTTCATCGGCGGTCACAGCGACGTGATCGCCGGTGCGGTGTTGGGGTCGCAGGAACTGCTCGAGCAGATCAAGGTGCACCGCACGATCCTCGGCACGATGTGCGTGCCGTGGACGGCGTGGCTGTTGATGCGCAGCCTGGAGACCTTGAAGCTTCGCATGACCAGCATGATGAAGAACGCGCGCTACGTCGCGGACTTCCTCGCCGACCATGCCAAGGTGCAGAAGGTGCACTATCTCGGCCACCTGACCGAGGATGACCCGCAGTGGCAGACCTACCGGCGGCAGTGCCAGTCGCCGGGCTCGATGATCGCATTCGAGCTGCACGGCGGCGAGACGGAGGCGTTCCGGCTGTTGAACGCGTTGCGCCTGGTGAAGCTCGCCGTCAGTCTCGGCGGCACCGAATCGCTGGCCGAGCATCCGGCGACCATGACGCACGCCGACATCGCAGTCGAAGACCAGCTCGCCATGGGCATCACGCCGGCGATGGTGCGGCTGTCGGTCGGCGTCGAACACCCAGAAGACGTGATCGCCGATCTGCGGCAGGC
>DRKG01000449.1 GCA_011051855.1 bacterium
GACGACGTCGTCGAGGATCAGCGGCTTGCTGTAGATCGGAGCACCGTGGCCCGGCTGGTGTTCGACTTCGAACTGCCAGTCGACCCGGCCGACCACCAGATCGACCGCGTAGAGGCGTGCATCACACGAACCGAAGTAGACGAACCGCTCGCCGGGCGCGGCCGCGCCCGATACGCGACCGCGCGTCTCGACGTGCCACGACTCTTTGCCGGTCGCCTGGTCGAGCGCGTAGAGGCGCCCGTCCTGGCTGCCGACATAGACGTTGCGCGGGCCGAAGGCCGGTTGCGGCCCGACCCAGCCGTTCGTCTGGTAGCTCCACCGCCGCGCGCCGGTCCGCGCGTCGCAGACGACCACCCGACACTGGTCGAACACCGGCAACGCCACCAAGGCACCATTGCTCGCCGCCCGACCGGGCCGCGCCACCAGCGGACCGAACAGCGCGTCCGCCCGATCGAAGCCCGGCGGATCGTCGGGACGATCGGCCAGGAAGTCGTGTTCCCAGACGAGTTCCCCATCCGCCTGCCGGCATGCCCGCAGCTTGCCGTCGCCGCACCCGGCGACCACCAGCTCGCCGACACACACCGGTCCGGCCGCGCCGCCCTCGAATCCGGCGTGCCAGAGTTCCTCGCCGTCGGCGTCGGCGATCGCGACGAGGCCGTCGTCGCAGCCCACGAACAGGCGATCCGACGAACCGCCCAGAGCGAGGCCGAACCCACGATCGAAGTCGCGGCGCCTGCGGCTGCGCCAACGCGGCTTGCCGGTGTCGGCGTCGAGGGCGTGCACGTGGCCCGAGCGGTCGAGCGCGTAGACGCCCCCCGCGCGGTGCAGAACCCCGGCGAAAGCCGCGCCAGCGGGTGCATACCGCCAGACGATCGCCGGCTGCTGCGCCACCACCGCCGCCGGCCACGACCATGCCGCCGCCAATGCCACGAAGACCCACTTCGCTGCCGTCAGGTTCATGGCGCCGACGATACCCGCTGGAGCGGGCCATCCCGATCTATCCACCGGTTTCGAGGATGCGCTTGACGATGCTGGTCGTCGATCGCCCCGCCACCAACGGCACCAACACGACCTGGCCGCCGTGGCTCTCCACCCACTCGCGGCCGACGACGCCCTTGTCGCGCCAGTCCTCGCCCTTCGCCAGCACGTGCGGAGTGATCCGCTCGATCACCTGCTGCGGCGTGTCCTCGTCGAACGGCACGACGTAGTCGACCGCCTCCAGCGCGGCCAACACCGCCATGCGATCCGCGAGCGCGTTGAACGGCCGCCCCTTGCCCTTCTGCTGCCGCTCTACCGACGCATCGGTGTTGACCGCGACCATCAGCGCCTCGCCGTAGGAACGCGCCTTCTGCAGGTAGTCGCAGTGGCCGGCGTGCAGGATGTCGAAGCAGCCGTTGGTGAACACCAACCGGCGGCCTTCGGCGCGCAATCGCGCCGCCACCTCGGCTGCCTGCGCGAGATCGAGCACCTTGCCACGCTGCTGTGGCGCACTGTCGCCCAGCCGCGCCAGCACTTCGCGCCGCGACGGCGCCCAGGTGCCGAGCTTGGCCACGGTGATACCCGCGGCGTGGTTGGCGAGGCGCAGGGCATCCTCCAGCGAAACACCAGCCGCGCGCCCGTAGGTCAGCATCGCCACGACCGTGTCGCCAGCACCGGTGACGTCGAATACCTGGCGCGCCTCGGTCGGCAGGATCCGATGCGAACCGTCGCCGGTCTCGAAGAAGATGCCGTCCTTGCCGAGCGTGATCACCGCGGTCTGGATGCCGGTGATCTCCCGCAGGCGCTGCGCCGCCCGGTGCATGTCGGCGGTGGCCTCGATCCGGATGCCGGTAGCGGCCTCGGCCTCGGCGCGGTTCGGCGTCAACAGGTCGACCCCGCGGTAGATCGAGTAGTCGTTGCCCTTGGGGTCGACCACGGCAACGCCGCCGACGCTGTGTGCGGCCTCGATCGCGGCGGCGATCACCTTCGGCGTCAACACACCCTTGCCGTAATCGCTGAGCAACACGCTCTGCCACGGGAACGGCCGCTGCTGCAACACGGCGAGCATCTGCGCTTCGGCATCGCCGCCGACCGGCGCACGCGACTCGTGGTCGACGCGCAGCACCTGCAGCGTCTTGGCGACATATCGGGTCTTCCGGGTCGTCGGCCGGGTGCGGTCGACGACCAGCGCCTGGGTGTCGATCCCGGCATCGTCGAGCAACGTGCGCAGGCGCATGCCTTGTTCGTCATCCCCGACCACCCCGAGCACGGACGCGCTGGCGCCGAGTTCGCGCAGGTTGCCCGCCACGTTGCAGGCACCTCCGAGCAGGTAGCGGTCGCGCTCGAAGTCGAACACGAGAACCGGCGCCTCCGGCGATACCCGCTGCGCCGCGCCATCGGCGTAGCGATCGAGGATCAGATCGCCGACGACCAGAACGCGCGTCGCCGGCAGGCCTGCCAGCAGATCCGCCAGCCGGCGATCCTCGCAATCGAGCGGCTGGCTCATCAGCGTGCCTCCCGCAGACAACCGCGCGCCTCGGCCGTACACAGCAACGCCTGGTGTAGCAGTGGCAGCACGATCTCGTGCATCGCCAGGATCGAACGGCCCTGCTTCGGCGGGCGCTGCACGACGTTGGTGACCGCGCGGTACTGACTCAGCATGTCGAAGTTGCAGGTCAGGAAGTCATCGCCGAGCTGGCCTTTGTTGCGCGCGATCGACACCGCCTTCAGGAACACCTCGGGCATGATCACGGCCGAACCGACGTTCAGCCAGACGCCCTGATCGAGCTGCCCGACGGTCTCGCAGAAGCGCCAGAAGTCGGTCTGGGTGGCGGCTCCGAGCGCCGCGCCGTCGAGATCCGGGTCCATGTGGGTGATGTCGCAGCCGAACGCGACGTGCACGGTCGCCGGAATGCCCAGGCGCACGGCCTCCGCGAACACCGACAGCTCGCGGTGCGGCAGTTCCTCCTCGAGGATGGTCCGGCCGATCGCCTCGCCGAGGCCTTCGCCGCGTTCGTGGGCGCGCTTCGCCGCGCCGTTGAGCGCGGTGAGCGTCTCGCGCCAGAAGCCGAACGAACCGTCGGGCAGGTTCGCGGCGACATCTTCGCTGGTCGCCCCCTGGTAGGCGGTCTCCCAGTCGTGGATCGCCGACGCGCCGTTGGTCGCGACGTGCGTGATCAGGCCGCGCCGCATCAGGTCGATGACCAGCGGCGACAAACCGACCTTGAGCACGTGGGCGCCGAGCTGCACCCCGACCTGCCGGCCGTGCTGCCGCGCGGTGACGATCTCGCCGACTACGTGCTTCAGCGACTTGCTGCCGTAGATGTCCGGCAGCGCCTCGAACCAGGAGAGGAACCCGCCGACCGGCGGCAGCACCTTGGCGAAGTCCTCCTTGTGCACGAGGTTCTTGCGCTCGGCGAGCGGGCGGATGCGCAGCGGACGGCCGGCCCCGGGGCTCGGGGCGGATTCATCGGTCGGATCGGGCATGCTTTGCGGCAACATCGTGCCGACGCAAAGCGGCCCGGTCCAGAATCGAGTCGCCGCCGCCCGAACTAACCCGATCTATGCACGAACCAGCACCCCCGGCACGGACCAACCGGGGTCAGCGGTAGACGATGCGCAGTTCGAGCACCTCGACCTGACCAGCGGCGCGGTTGGTCAAGAGGTCGAAGCGCACCAGATCGGCGCGGTCGCCGTTGAGCGAATCCGGGCCGATGCGCACGTAGTCCCGCCACGGTCCTTCACTGCCGGTGATCGGCTGGCCGGTGACCGGGTCCTTCCGCGCCCCCTGGAAGCGCAGCCGCACGCCGGTCGACAGGTCGTCGGCGGCGATCGGTGCGACGTTCGGATCGTCGCTGAAGAAGAGCACCTGGTTGCCGATGCGCGCGACCAACTCGTAGCGCAGGTAGATCGGCAGATCAGCGCTCGACGGCAACAGCCACGTCGAACGGGATCCCGTGACTTCATCACTGTCGGTGAGCGTGCCGTCGAGCTTCCTGAGTGCGGAGGACGGAGTCACGAGCCCCGCGAAGAACGCAGTCCCGAGCGGCTCCTCGACCCGCACCAACCCGGCCGCCCCATCGCCGCCGTGGCCGCCGCTGTTGGCGAGCAAGGTGTTGGTGATGAAGCCGACGCGACCGCCCAGGCCGCCGGAAACGTCGACCGTGCCGCCATTGCCAACCGTGACGTGGAAACCGGACTGGACCAGGACGGATCCGCCCGAACCGCCGCCGCCAGGCGACGAAATGCCGAACTGTCCGTTGCCCGGGGTAGCCGCCGGATCGTCGCCGTTGATCACCGGCCCATCGCCGCCGCGCGCCGACAACCGGCCTCGAATCTCGACGGACCCACCGCTGCGCAGGGCCAGTGCGCCGCCACCGCCACTGCCGCCGTGTCCAGCCATCCACTTCTCGATCGCGGCAC
>DRKG01000450.1 GCA_011051855.1 bacterium
CTGCCTGCGCCGGGTCCAGGGGATCGAGCGGCCCGGGGGGCGCGAGTTCGGGGGCTGGTCCTTGGTCGTCGGTGCTGTAGCTCCCGCCGGCCGAGTTGACCAGCGCCATGGGCCAGACCAAGCTCATCCCCGCCGAGGTCATCGCGCCATGGGCGGCGGTGTCCAACGGAGTCACCCAGTCGTTGTAGACCCAGGCCAGATCGGGCTGGCCTCCCGGCAAGCCGTTGCTCGCCAGCCACTCCTGCAGGTGCAACTCGGGGCTCGGCACGTTCGGCGGCGCGTTCTTCACCGCCTGCCGGTAGGCGTTGACGCCACTGGCATAGGCGACGCAGTTGTCGTAGAAGTTGGCCTGGATGTTCGGGTCCGTCGGCGCCAACAACGTGCGCCGCTGCTGCTCGGTCATCGCGGCCAGTCGGTCGTAGGTGCCGAACACCTTCACGGCGCAGTCGACCGTCAGGCCCCCGTCGCCGATCGCCCAGGTCAACTCGCCCCTGGCGGCCTTGCAGGCGATCTGGATCCACAGCAAGGCGTCGCGCGCCTGTTCGTAGCCGAGGGCGTACCACGCGTCATACTCGCTCTCCGCCTCGATGTGCGGGATGCCGTTCTCGTCGCGATAGACGAACGCCACGGTCTCGCCCCCCGTGCCTGCCGTCGCTGCGCCCCCGCCACCGCCGAGGTTGCCGCCGGGCAGGCTGCCACCGCCGAGGCCGCCTTCCTGCGCCGCGCTGGACCCGACGATCAGCAGGGCGAACATCGCACCTACCCAGTTCGCGTTACGCGAGAAGCGAGAAGCGAGAAGCGAGAAGCGAGAAGTCGTAATCATCATCACCCCTTGGCCGCGACCGGCCGCCTGTAGCCGTCTGCTTTCCACTATGGCCATGCTAATGATCGGACCACCGACCGTCAATCCTTCGGCCCGGCGATCCGGTCCGCCCTATCCCCAACATCCACAAGCCACAATCAAACCACGGGTTGCATACACACGCGGATGGCCGCGCGCGGACTCGCTACGTTCCATCACCCGCCCACGACCACGTGCAGCGCCGGCGACACCAGGAACCCTCCGGCGTTGACGCCGGACGCCGCGCACAGCAGTTGCGCGTAGAACTCCGAGCCGACCAGGCTCTGGTTCGGCGTCCAATCGAGGCGCACCGATCCGCCGGCCTGGGTCAAGATCGAGCCGTATTGCGGCACCATGATGTAGTCGGGCTCGACCATCAGCCAGCAGCCGGGTGCGCCGACGGTGTCGAGCGGCAGCGGCGTGGCAAGTTCGAACGAGACCAACAACACGGCCGGCCACGCGGGGAGCGCGCCGGGTGACGTCGGCTTGGTCGTCCACTCGACGCGAAACGGCTGGCCCTCTTGCGGCAGACCATCCGCGACGAAGTACGGGGCACCGGGGCCGCCCGGCGCGAACGTCGGCACGTCACAGGGAGTCGGCGCGTGGATCATGCGCGCGCGCCCGTAGGCGGGCGGCGGCGGCGGTGCGCTCGCGGCAACCGGAGCCGGAGCCGGAGCCGCGGTCGCGACGAGCAGTGCAGACAAGACGGTGGCGCGGAGCGCGAGACGCTTCATTGGCGAACGACTGGGCTGGACCGGGGGGCGAGTCGATTCCCCCTACGCAGCGAACGCGCCGATCGGCCCGTGTCGGGGCCGAAACGGGCACAATACCTCGCGCGGATTGCGCGGTTCAGTATTCGAAGCCGTCCGAACCGGCCAGCTCGGCGTTCGGATAGATCAGGTAGCAGGTGCGGCACTTGCCGAGCGGCCGCTCGGTGAACACGTGCTTGCGGTAGTTCTGGTAGGTCGGCCCGTTCCAGACGTCGTAGAACGACTGCTGCTGCAGGTTGCCGAACGCGTTCATGCCGGCGAGGCAGCACGGCACCACGTCGCCGAACGGCGCGATGTAGACCCGCCGCCACAGAAACCAGCACTTCTTCGGCGGCGGGCCACACGGGCGCTGCTTCGGGGAAGCAGCAGAATCGTCCGCAGCGGAGTCGGTCGGCGGTACTGGCGCTGCCACCTCCGCTTCCTCGGTCTCGGCGAAGTTCGGCGGAATCGAGATGCGCACGCCGAGATCGCGCGCGACCTCGCGGGTGCGGTCCTGCCACTCGTTGGCGTAGGCGCGGCAGTAGTTCAGCGATTCGCCCTTCAAGCTCGGATGGAAGGTGACCAGATGGTTGAACACGATCTCGTCGCCGCCCCACCGGTGCACCATCTCGACGAACCTCGGCGCCTCGGCGATGGTGCGGCGCATCAGGATGTAGTTGAAGTTCATGCGCGGGCGATGCTCGGCAGGCAGCGCCAGGCGCAGGTCGGCAAACCGGGTGATGTTGTCGACGACCTCGTCGAACTCGGCGCCGGTGCGCACCGAGTTGTAGGTTGCGCGCGTCGCCCCATCCATCGAGAACGTCACCAGTTCGAGGCACTTCAGGAGCTGCTCGCGAAAGCGCGACTCCTTCATCATCAGCGTGCCGTTGCTGACCATCTCGAGCTTGAGCCCGTAGCGCTCGAGGTCGTCGAGCTTCTCGTCCATCCGCGGCGTCACCAACGGCTCGCCGAACGCCGACAACTGCATCGTCTTTGCATACGGATACAGCTCGCGCACGACCTTCTGGTAGACGTCCTCGTTCATCATCACCTTCGGCGAGTTCGGGTCGAGGAACTGGTTGCACATGAAGCACTTCAGGTTGCAGGCCGTGGTGCTGGTCAGGTTGATCCAGCCCGGCATCGCGCGGCTGTAGGGCGCGCACGCGATCTCGTCCTCGTCGGCGAGGCGTTGGTTGGCGTCCTTGAACTCGGGGCTGCCGAACGGCAGCGAGGCCAGCTCGGAAGGCCAGCGTTCGAGAACACGCGGGTCGGCGGGGGCAATGCTCATCGGTTCGGGGCGAGGCTACCGCAAAACGTTAGCCTACGAATGCGGTCACTGCCGTTGGTAGTCGGGCGGCACCCACGCGCGGTGCGGCGACAGGCCCAGCGGGCCCGGCTCGCAATCCTCGATGTGCCGGTTGAACAACACCGCTGCCAACGGGTGCACGAGCAACGCGACCGGCTGCTCGCGGTGCGCCAGTTCGTGCAGTCGCCGCCACAGGCGGGCGCGCTCGTCGGCGTCGAGTTCGACGCGCGCCGCCTCGGCGAGCCGATCGGCCTCGGCGTTGCGCCAGCCGCCCTCGTTCTCGGTGCCGTCGCGGTGCAGGAAGCGGTAGGGGTCGTTCCAAGTCTCGAAGAACTGCAGCGCCAGCAGGCCGTCCCAATCGCCTTCCTTCTTCTCGGCGACGAACGCGGCCATGTCGCGCGGGCGCACGTCGAGGTCGATGCCGACCTTGCGCGCCGCGCCGGCGAACAACTCGACGATCCGCCTGAGCGGCTCGTTGCCCTGCAGGGCCAGCAGGCGCAGGCGCAGCGGCCGGCCCGCCGCCGGATCGAAGCCGGCCTCGCGCAACAGGACACGTGCGGCCTTCGGATCGAACGGCAGGGGGGCGACATCGGGATACTCGGGCGTGCCCGGCTTGGCGTGGGCCACCGCCGGCCGGGCCGCACCGGCGAACACCTCGAGCAACTCGGAACGGTCGATCAGCATGGCGAGCGCGCGACGCACACGCACGTCATCGAACGGCGGCCGACGGCAGTTCCAGACGATCCGATAGCAGCCGAGTCGCGGCACGTCGAACAACAGCTTGCGGTAGCGTTCGCCGAGCGCGGGGTGCGCGGCCAGTAGTTGGTCGAGCTGCGGATCGGCATACCAGTCGAGCTCGCCGCGCAGCAGCGCGTTGCGCGCGCCGACCTGGTCGCGGAACAAGAGCCGCATCGCGGCGAAGTTCCAACGCCCCGGCCGCACGCTGCGGCGCCAGCAGGCCTCGTGCCGCGTCAGCAGCAGATCCTGTCGGCGCCGCCAGTGGCTCTCTCCGCCGGGCTCGTGGATCAGTTGGTAGGGTCCGGTGCCCGGGCCGCACTGTTCGTCGACCTGGTCGAGCAGTTCGGCGAACCGCGGCGACGCCACGTCGGGCAACTCCTCGCCCGAGGCGAGCCGGCGCCGCACCTGCTCGACGAAGAACCGCCGGCTGGCGACCACCCAACCGGTGCCGAGCACGGCGACGGCAGCAAAGTGGCGTCCGTCGAGCTGCACACGCAGGCGCCGCGCATCGAGTGCTTCGGCCGACGCGACCCGGCGGAACGCGGTGCCGACGAACCCCAGAGGCAGGTGTCCGGCCTGCGCGAGTTCCAGGCCGAACAGCACGTCGGCCATCGTCAGCGGCGATCCGTCGCTGAACACGACGCCGTCGCGCAGCGTGAAGGTGCAGCTCCTGCCGTCCGGCGCCACCTGCCACGATTCCGCCAACGCGCCGATCAGCTCACCGGTGTCGATGTCGCGTTCGAGCAGCGTGTCGTGGGTGTAGGCGAGCACCTGGCTGCGCGCGACCGCGTCGTAGGTCGTGAACGGGTTGATGTCGGCGGGCTCGCCCGCCTGCCCGGTGTAGACGTGGCCCTGCGGCTTGCCGCCGAGGTAGCGCGGCATGCTGGCCGGCGTGCCCGGTGCACCACCGTCGCCCGGCTGGCTCCCCCACATGACCTTCAGCGCCAACGCCACGCCAAACAGCGCAACCAGGAGAACGAGCAGCAGCGGAAGGGGACGCATGGCGACGGTCAGAACCGGGCGGCGATGTTACGCCCCCCGAGCCGGGGCGCCCATCACCAACGCGCACCGTCCGTCGATAGGCCGCCCACCAGCATGCCCCCCCACAAGGCCAGCAGCCCCAGGCCGTTCTGCAACAACAGGTTGAGCAGGAACATGCCCGGGCGGTGCGCCGCCAGCAGTTGCTGGCCGTCGAGCGCGAACGCCGAGAAGGTCGTGAACGCGCCGAAGAAGCCCGCCAGCACCGCCACCGCGACCGGGTGCGACATGCGGCCGGTGGCCAACGCCCAGCACAGGCCGAAGCCGAAGCAGCCGAGCACGTTGACGACCGCGATCGGCCAGTGGCCGGCCCCGAGCCAGACGCGCAGCGCCAGCGTCAGCAGGTAGCGGCTGGTGGCGCCGAGCGCGCCGGCCCCCGCGACGGCGAGCACTACCGACAGATGCATCGCGTGCCCATCCGGTCGCAGTGCTGTCGGAACTCGGTCATTTCCGCTTCGGGTAGGTCTTCAACACCCACTTGCGCCAGCGCTCGTCGAACGTCGGGCCGTCCAGTTCGAACAGATCGAACACCAGCTTCCGCGCCATGCGCGCGATCTGCCGGCCCTGGCCATCCCAGTCGCCGGTCGGCGGCACACGCTTCAGCTTGTCGAGCAGCAATCCGACCTTGCGCCGGTCGAGCTCCATCAGGAACTGCACCCGCGACCACGCCTGGGTGTGCGCGTGGAAGCCGAACTGGTCCCACTCGGTGATCGCCGCCAGCTCGTCGAACGGAATCGTCGCCCCATCGTGGCGCGCGCGCTTGAACACCTTTTCGTACCACCGGTTCTGCGACTCCTGATCGACCGATTCGCTGTCCTTGATGTTGGCGGTGATGTAGTCGCTCTCGACCATGCGCGAGTAGTAGTGCGCAACCCCGCAGGACAACCACATCGGCAGCGGGAAGTTGTAACCGCGGTAGCCGTTCATCAGGTTCTGCCACAGCGCGTAGAGCACGTGGCCGTGCACCCCCGGTTCGTCGAAGCCCTCCATGCCTTCGGCCGACACGCACAGCAGCATTTGACTGGTCTGCTTGTGGAAGAAGCGCATCGAGTCGTCGACTTCGACGTCGCAGAAGCGCTTCATGTAGCGGGCCATGTCGGACTTCTTCTGGAACAGCAGCAGCAGGAACTTGTCCGGCAGACCGAGGAACTCGCCCTTGCCGACCACCTTGGAGCCTTTGTCGAAGGTTCGCTCGGTGACGCCGACGAGTTGCGCGAACTCGGCGTAGGCGCGTTCGCAACGTTGCGCGTACAGGTGCAGGCGCAGCCATGGTCCAAGCCGCTTCGGCTTGGCCGGGAACTTGCGGCAACGCGCGTGCATCGCCCGGCACTCGGCGTAGATCGCCTTCTTCTGGCTGCTGTCCTGCGGCAACGGCGCCGTGTTCATGTTGTAGCCGATGCGGAAGTGCGCGGTCTCCAGCCACAGGATGCGCCCCTCGCCGAGCACCTTGTCGACGTCGGCGGTGCGCAGGTGGTCGGCCCATGGAAACGGCCCGTAGCGCACGACCCCGAGCGCCTGCATGAGTTCGGGATCGTTCTTGGTGTAGGGATCCTCCTTCTTCAGCTTCCGGATCTCGTCGTCCCTGCGCTTCTGCGCCGCGAGCGGCGCCAGCAGGGCAAGGACGGCGAGCAGGAACGCGCGCACGGGTAGGCGATCGCTCGGCATCGCAACGGGGAGGCCGCCGCGCTCAGCGCGCGCCGGCGGCCTCGGGTTCGGCGACCGGCGGCTTCAACGCCAGATCGCGCAACTCCTTCTCCTTCGCGCGGAGCTGCTTGCGCTCCTCGGCGAGCTTGGCGAGCTGCTTTTCGAACTTCTTCAGTTTCGGCGACTTCGGCCCGCGCTTCTCGATCTCCTTGTCGATCCGGCCGCGCACCAACTGCTCCATGGCGTCGATCTTGTCGTATTGGCCGAGCACCTTGCGCAGCCCCTTGATCGCCGTCTTGGCACTCTCGTCGTAGCAGCGGTCGAGGTAGGAGAACATCACCTTCCACAACTGCGACTGCGACTGGTCGCCGGGCAGGGCGACCTTGTGGCTGCCGTCCGGGTCGGCGAAGAACAGGTGCGGGACCTTCTTGTCCTTCTCGCCCTTCTTGAACAGGTTGTAGAAGGGGTGGTTCTCCCGCAGCACGTTCGGCGGCAGCTTGACGCAACGGAACCAGTGCGTCAGCAGCACCGTCTGCTCGTTGTCGAGCGTGCGGCTGAGGATCGCGTGGTCGGTGCCTTTGCACAGCTCGCACTCGCGCAGGATCAACAGCGGCCGGCGATCGCCGTCGGCGACCAGCTCGTACGCCTTCTCGATCGGCAGAGCGCGCTCGACCTCCTTGGCGACGGTGTGCTCACCGGGCTTGCGTTGCGGAGTCGTGGGTTTGTAGACGGGGTAGGTCCAGTCGATCTTCAGGATCTCCTTCGCGGTGCGACCGCGCCGGAAATCCAGCGGGATGCCGCCTCCGCGGCCACCGCCGCCGGGCGCTGCACCTCGACCACCACCAGCCGGAGTTCGCGGAGCAAAACTTGCCCCACCACCTCCGCCTCATCATTGCGGCGCGGCCGGCCGCGCCAGAATCAGCGCAGCGACGGCGGCGAGAGCCGATACGAACAGGGGTCGCAGCATGTTTGGGTCCTCCGACGGCCGCGCGCCTGCGCGGCCGGGCTGTCTCGGGCAGGCAGCCTCGTGGGATGCGACCAATCTATCGGCTTGCCCGCCTTCCGCAACCGGCTCTTTTTCCCCAGGCGGAAGCCCCGCCCCAGGGACCCCGAGCCGACGGCCCTCAAGACGGCTTCCGCAGGTCGGGGGACAGCTCCTCGACCCGCACCTCGGGGCCGTCGGCGAGCGCCGCCAGCCGCTGCATCTCGTTCTGCAACTGGCGCACGTTGCCCGGCCAACGGGCGGCGGTGAGCGCGGCCTCGACCTCGGCGGACAGCGCCAGTTCCCGGCCGGCAGCGCGCGCCGCCGCGGCGAGGAAATGGCGCGCGAGCAGCGCGACGTCGTCGCCGCGGTCGCGCAGCGGCGGCACCTCAAGGCGCAGCACGTTGAGCCGGAAGTAGAGGTCCTCGCGGAAGCGGCCTTCGCGCACCGCGTCCTCGAGGTTCTGGTTGGTCGCGGCGATCACCCGCACCGACACCTTGCGCACCTTGCTGTCGCCGACCGCGCGCACTTCGCCTTCCTGCAACGTGCGCAGCAGCTTGGCCTGCATCGGCAGCGCCATCTCGCCGATCTCGTCGAGGAAGATCGTGCCCTTGTCGGCGGCGACGAAGTGGCCGGGGTGGTCCTTGATCGCACCGGTGAAGGCGCCCTTCTTGTGACCGAACAGCACCGATTCGAGCAGCGTCTCGGGGATCGCGGCGCAGTTCTCGGCGACGAACGCCCGCTGCCGGCGGCGGCTCAGCGCGTGCAGCGCGGTCGCCACCCGTTCCTTGCCGGTGCCGCTCTCGCCGGTGATCAACACCGGCGCATCGGTCGGCGCGAACTTCTCGATCAAGCGGCGCAGCGACAGCATCGCCGGACACGCGCCGATCAAGCCGTGCCAGCCGGGGGCGTCGCCGCTTTCGACCTCGGGGCCGGGCTGAGCCACCAGCCGCGTGCGCATCTCCTCGACCAGTTCGGGATCGTGTTCGCGCGCACGCCGCAGCAGGGCGTCGAACTCGCGCAAGATGTCGTCGCCGGCGCTCAAAACTCGAGATCCTCGAGCAGTTGCAGGCCGGCGTATTCCAGCACGAACTGGCGCTCGACCCCATCGTCGAAACGCACCACCGCCTTGGCGTTCATGCCGCGGCCGGTGATGCGCCGCACCACGCCGCTGCCGTAGAGGTCGTGCCGCACGCGCACGCCCTTCTGCAGCCCGGCGAGCGCCTCGGGGTCGGGAGTCACGCTCCAACCGGTGCTGTGGGCGCCGTCGTCGTCGAGGTCGTAGCGGCGCCACGACGGCGCGAAGTTCTCGACCACGTCCGACGGCAGCTCGCGCA
>DRKG01000451.1 GCA_011051855.1 bacterium
GATCGCGATCAACGCCGGCGGCTCCGTGCCAGCTGGTCGCGCCTCGCGCGCCTTCGCGGCAGCGTCCAGGCTCCGGGGAGTCGCAGCGACCGGCGGCGGCGCGGCGCGTTGCTCGGCGTCGCGGAGCACCGCCGACAGCATCGTCGACCAAGCGATCAAGCTGTGCACATCGCGCTGGTCCGGGAGCTCGATCGCCTCCGACACGATGCCGACCAACGCATTCAGCTCCGCGCCGGGCTCGTAGAGCACGATGACCGGGGCGCAAAGGCCGGACAGATCGTCCGCAACCGGCCAGCGCACGAGGCTGGCGATCGGCCCGCTGGTGCCGGCCGCGGCCGCGTCGGCGGCTACCGGCTCGTAGCCGGCAGCTCGCAGCCACTCGGCCAGCATGTCAAGCTCGTCTTGCGGCGCACACAGCACCACCCGGCTCCGTTGGCGCGGCGCCATCAGCCGAGCACCTGCTCCACCAGTTTGCGCCACTGCCGGTCGTCGACCGTCGACCCGAGCTTCCGCACGGCGAGGTTGCCGTTCGCCGGGTTGACGAACAACACGCAGCCGCCGTCGGCCGGGCCTTCGACGTGGCCACCGAACACCATGCTCAGTTCGTAGGTCGCTTCCTTGATCGCCTCGGCGTTGCGCCGGCCGATGTCGCCGCCGCTGCCCATGCTGCCGCCGCCAGCCATGCGCACGATCAACTGCTTGGGATCGGCGCCGTTCTGCAGCGCGAGGTCGCGGGCGCGCGGAGCTGCTTGGTCGGCGAAATAGCCGGGGCCCATGCCGGCACCCTTCCCGCTCGGGCGCACGACGTGGGCGAGCACGGCGATCTGGTGTTTGAGATCCTGCACGACCATGCCGACGCACGAACCGAGCAGCGTGCTCAGCACCTCCGGCGGCTTGCCGACCGCGATGCCACCGATCGGCACCTGCACGACGAGTCGGGCGAGATCCGTCATCGGCGAAGTCACGCGGGCGCGGGTTCCGGTTCGGGTTCGGGCTGCGCGTTCCGCTGCGCGTAGGCCAACCGTTGGCGGCTCATGGCGAAGTCGGCGAAGCCCGACGGGTCCAGGATCAGCGTGACCTTGCCGTCGCCGCGGATCGCCATGCCGGCGAGCCCCGGCACGCCGGTCAGTTCCGCACACAACGGCTTGATCACCAGGTCCTCCTTGCCGACCAGCCGGTCGACACCGAGGGCGACTTCGTTGCCCTGATGGCCGAATACGATCGCGTGCTGGCTGGCGGCTTCGCATTCCTGCGACAGCACGCCGTCGGCGAAGCGATAGGTCTCGGGCAACTGCACCAGCGGCATGGGCTGTTCGCGCACCACCACCATCGGCCTCCTCTCGACGGTCTGCACCCGGCCTTCGTTGAGCTCGACGATCTCGCGCACCTCGGTCAACGGCAAGGCGAACATGGTGTCGCCGACCTCGATCAGCAGGCTGGCCAGGATCGACATGCTCGGCGGCAACTGGATGCGGAACGTCGTGCCCCTGCCAACCTCCGAATCGAGCTCGATGCTGCCGCGCAGGCTCTTGATGGTCGCCAGCACGATGTCCATGCCCATGCCCCGTCCCGAAACCTCAGTGACCTCGGCGGCGGTCGAGAAACCGGGAGCGAAGATCTGCCGCTGCGCCTCGCGCGCCGACATCGCCGCCGCCTCCTCGGGCGTCTTCAGTCCCATCTCCACGACCTTCGCGACCATGCGTTCGGGGTCGATGCCGGCGCCGTCGTCCTCGATCTCGATCACCACCGAACTGCCGCGCTGGTAGCTGCGCACGCGCACCTGGCCGCGTTCGGGCTTGCCGTGCTGCCGGCGCATGTCTGCCGTTTCGATGCCGTGGTCGATCGAATTGCGCAGCATGTGCACCAGCGGGTTGACCAGTTCGTCGGCGACGCGCTTGTCGATCTGGGTGTCGCCGCCCGTGACCTCGAAGTCGAGCGGTTTGGCGAGCGCCTCGGCGGTGTCGCGGGCCACGCGCTGCAGCCGCCGGAACACGCTGTCGAGCGGCACCATGCGCAGTTGCAACACGGCTTCGTGGATGCCGCCGACGACGCTGTCGAGGTCGTAGGCGACGTCGTCCAGGTCGCGCAGCACCCGGCCGGTGCCCTGCACGTCCTGCCAGCTCGCCTGAAAGCGCTGCAACTGCTCGGTCATGCGATCGACGAGTACCGGCAGGCGCGCGGTGTCGATGCTCTTGGCCTGCGTCATCGTCTGCAGGTCCTCGAGGCTCGCCAGCGCCTCGCGCCACGCCAACCCCATCTCGTCGAGCCGCTGCAGCGGGCGCAGCAACTGCGTGACCAGTTGGAAGCGCGAACGCGCCACCACGAGTTCGCCAGTCAGGTTGACCATGCGGTCGAGGCGCTCCATGCGCACGCGCACGGTCTCGTTGGCCTCGGCCATCGCCATCTTGCTCTTCTCGGCCGGATCCGCCTTCGCCTTGTCGGCGGCCTTGGCCTGCCGGCGCAAGGCCGGCGCGCCGGCATCTCCACCTTCTGGTGCGGTATTGCAGTGCCGCATCAGCTCGTCGACCACCAGCTCCGACGCGGCCCCTTCCTGGCCGCCGGCGGCGACCTCGGCGGTCAGGTTGGTGAGCAGGTCGATGGCGTCGAACATCGTGCGCACCACCTCGGTGCTCGGGTCGATGCGCCCCTCGCGCACCTTGCTCAACAGACTCTCGAGGTGATGCGTGACGGTGTTGGTGGTCGCGAAACCGAAGCACGCCGACAGCCCCTTCAGCGAATGGGCGCTCCGGAACAGCTCGTTGACGCGATCCTCGGGCCATTCGCCATCGGCGTCGGCCAGTTCCATCAGGATCGTGTTGAGCTGCTCGAGGTAGTCGTGCGCCTCGCCGAGGTAGTCAGCGATCAGATCTTCGTTGCCATTCACACCCATCACACCCTCCCGGTTGAACGGGGCCGACCGCGGCCGGCTCCGGATCCGTCGCCGACCTCGATTCCGCCGGATCAGATCTTGAAGCGGCGGACCAGCTCCTTCATCGCAATCGCCTGCGCCGACAGCTCCTCGGCCGACGCGGCCATGTCGGTGGCGTTGCCCGAGTTGTTCTCGGTCAGCTTGGCGACGTTCTGGATCGCGCGGGCGACCTCTTGGGCGGTCGCCGATTGCTCGTCGGTAGCGCTGGCGATCTGCGAGATCGACTCGGCGGTGCTGGTGACGCCGTCGATGATCTGCTTGAGCGCCTCGCCGGTCTCCTCGCTGAGCTTGGTGCCCTCGACCACACGCTGGGTCGATTCGCGGATCAGCGTGGTGATCTGCTTGGCGGCTTCGCTCGAACGCTCGGCCAGCTTGCGCACCTCGTCGGCGACGACCGCAAAGCCGAGGCCGTGCTCGCCGGCGCGAGCCGCTTCGATCGCGGCGTTCAGCGCCAACAAGTTGGTCTGGCTCGCGATCTCGCTGATCACCTGGATGATCTCCGAAATCTGCTCGCTCGAACGGTTGATCTCCTTCATCGCGGTAATCGAACGGTCGACGGCCTCCCCGCCGGCGCTGGCGCGGCGGCTGGTCTCGTCGGCGATCGAGTTCGCGTCCGACGCGTTCTGCGCGATCATGCGGATCGATTCGGTGAGCTGGTCGACCGACGCGGTCATTTCCTCGACGGTCGCGGCGTTCGTCTGCGAAGCCTCCGACAGGCTCGACGACGCGTTCGAGATCGTGCCGGCCGAAGCGCTGAACTGTTCCGCCCCTTCCTTGATCTGCACGATGATGCCGCGCAGATCGGCGATCATCGTGCGCAGGCCCGCGCCGAGCTGTCCGACCGGGTCGTCGCCGTCGACGTCGTGGGTCGCGGTCAGATCGCCCCTGGCGGCGTCTTCGACCACGTGCAACAGCGTATCGACCTTCTGACGCAGTTCGTCGGCGGCCTGGGCCTCGGCCTCGGCACGCTGCTGGATCTCCTGCTCCATGCGCTTCTGCTCGGTCACCACTTCCCAGTTGACGACCGCACCGGCGAAGTTGCCATCGGCATCCCACAGGCCGCTGGCACTCAGCGAAATGACCTCGTCGCCGAGTTCGAACTCGGCGGTGTGGTTGCGCCCGCGCAGCGACTGCAGCAGGCTGCGCTGCATCGCCGGATCCTTGTGGAAGCGGTCGATCGAGCCGCCGAC
>DRKG01000452.1 GCA_011051855.1 bacterium
CACCGGCTGCATCAGGTTCTGCGCCTCCTTGAGGGTGTTGCAGACCGAGCCGATCGCGACCAGCACCGCCGCGTAGAGCAGGTAGCCGGCCAGGAAGTAGAGCACGAACGAAGTCAGGTAGCCGGTGTTGCCGATCGCTGCGACCAGCACCTTCAGGCTGCCGCCGCCCTCGCCGAGCAGGGCCGGAGCGACCTGCGCCGCGAGCAGCGCAAAGAACACCCAGGTGCCGACGATCGTCAGGCCGGTGAACGCGATGCCGAAGATCTTGCCGTGCATCAACTGCGCTGGGCTGACCGACGACAGCAGCACCTCGATGATGCGGTTGGACTTCTCCTCGATGGTGTTGGTCAGCAGCAGGTTCGCGATCGAGAAGATCGCCATCCACAGGAAGTAGACGAAGCCGATCGGCGCCCACTGGTTGGCCTTGTCGGCCGCATCGACGTCGGCCGCATCACCGCTCTCGGAGACCTTCTTCTGCTCGAACTCGACGCGTTCCTGGATGTGCCGGGCGACGGTCTCGTCGATGCCGGCGGCGCGGATGCGGTCCTTGCGGATCAGGCTGGTCAGGGTGTTGCCGTAGGCGTTGCGCAGTCCGCTGTCGGTCAGGTTGTTGGAGACGTAGCGGAAGCCCTCGAACGACTGGAGCGGGCGTTCCCCGAGCACGAAGTAGGCGAACAGCTTGTCTTCGGCGACCAGCTTGTTGAGCGCCTCCTGCTGTTCGGCCTTGGTCTTGTCGGCGAGCCCGAGTTCTGCGAGCGAACGATACTCGTAGCGCTTGCTGGCGCTGATGCCCTCGAACTTCGCCAACAGCTCCGGCGATTGCTGCGACATCCAGTCGAGGATCTTGAGCATCTGCTCGCCGGTCGGTTCGTCGCCCGGCTGCATACCCTCGAACGCCGTCGCCAGCTCCTGTAGAGCCCGCTGTCCCTTGGCCGTGTCGGCGTCCCGCCGCAGCTCCGTCAGCAGCTCGAACAGGACCTTGGCATCCCCGGCGCGGAACTCGCGTTCGGCGCGCTCGGCGAGCTGGCCGTCACCGAGGTCGACGACCGCGTACTGCTGCACCTGCTTGAACTTGCGCAGCAGCGTGCCGAGGCCGATCGAGGCCGCGATCAGCACCGGCACGATGACGATGCCGATCCAGAACGTCTTGGTGCGGATGTTCTCGAGGAACTCGCGCTGGGCGACGAGCATGGTCTTGCTGGCCATCAGTTCGCCTCCTCAGCGGCCGTCGTCAGGACCGCGTCGCGCTCTTCGACCGTGCGCACGAACACCTCGTGCAAGGACGGTTCGCGGATGTCGAAACTGCGGATCGTGAGGTGTTCGACCAGCCAGCGCAGTGCGCGCTGTGGGTCTTCGCCCGGGCGCAGGAACAGTTCGGCGGCCTTGTTGTCGTCGTTGAGCCGGTCGAGGCCGGGGAGCTGCGCCAGCACCGAGCCGTCGCCGTCGTATTCGATGCGGATGCCGCGGTCGCGGCCGGCCTTGACCTGCGCCAGGGTGCCGGCGAACGCGAGCTGCCCGCGGTGGATCATCATCATCTCGTCACAGAGCTTCTCGGCCTGTTCCATGACGTGGGTCGAGAAGATCACCGTGCGCCCTTCCTTCTTCATGCGCAGGATCGTGTCCCGCATCACGTCGCGATTGACCGGGTCGAGGCCGCTGAACGGCTCGTCGAGGATCACCAGGTCCGGGTCGTGGATGATGGTGCCGAGGATCTGGACCTTTTGGCCCATGCCCTTCGACATCGCCTCGCACTTCTTGTCGAGCCAGTCGCCGAGGCCGTAATCGGTCAGCAGTCGGCGCGCCTTCTCGTTGGCCTCGCGCTGTGCCATGCCCTTCAGCTTGCCGAAGTAGGCGACGATCTCGGCCGTCTTCATCTTCTTGTAGAGGCCCTTCTCCTCCGGCAGGTAGCCGAGCCGGTCCTTGACCTCCTGGGCGTCCGGGTGGCCGAGCACCGAGATCGTGCCCCGGTCCTGGCGGAAGATGCTCATCACCATGCGGATGGTGGTCGTCTTGCCGGCGCCGTTCTGCCCCAGGAACCCGTAGATGCAACCCTTCGGGACCGTGAGTGACAGATCGTCGACCGCCGTGAACGGACCGAACCGCTTGGTGACGCCTTCGAGTTTGAGCGCGTGATCCATGTGGCGAGGCGGCGTTGTGGCCGCCGCGCGCCAGAGATTGTCACCGGCCCCCGGATCGCGCAATGGCGAGCCCGATCCATGCATGAAACAGTGCCTCCGGTGCGTGCCGGGAGTGCTGGTTCGTGCATGGATCGGGTTAGCTGCCGAGCACCGAGCCGTTGGTGAAGACGAAGTCGTCCTCCTCGACGTGGTCGTGGCAGTTGGCACAGAAGCGGTTGGGAGCAGCGCCGTTCCAGCCGGTCGCCCAGTGCCAGGTCTCTTCGCCTTCGCCGGCGGAGACCTTGAGCATCACCGTCAGCGTCGGATCCGTGTCGGCACGCCAACTGGCTTCGTCGGGGAACTGCTCCTTCACGATCACGGTGCCGACGGGGTAGACGTAGGGGCCATCGCCGAGCATCGTTTCGCGTCCGACGTCATTGACGAAGACGTTGCGGTAGCCGGCTGCGGCCTCGTGGGCGTCGTCCAGTTGCTCGTCGGGGTCGCCGGTCAGGCCGCGGATCACCGGCGTCCATTCCCGGTAGCCGGCCCAGCGCGGGTCCGGCCGACCGGAGAAGATGCTGCAGGCGGAGACGGCGACGAGGGCCAGGGCGGCGGACGACAGCGGGAGGGTGCGCATGATCGGGCTCTACGCACGCGGGTGCAGGAAGTCCCGGCGAATGCCGCGAGAAAGATCCGTGGGACTCAGTGCAGCAGCCGCTGCGTGCGCCCGCGGTCGAGGGCGAACAGGCCGGGGCGCAGGCCGTCGCGGCCGAGTGCTCGGGCGACCCGTTCGGCGGCCGCCTGTGCTTGGTAGACCGTGAACGCCGGCGAATCATTCGCCGGCCGGTGGTCGCGTTCGACGTCCAGCAGGTAGTCGGGGCGCGCGGTGTTCGGTGGTGCTGTCAGCGCTTCGCCGATCCGGCGCAGGCCGCCGACCGGCCTGGTCAGCGGTCGCGGCAGGATGCGCGTCAGGTCCGGTCGCAGGTTGGGGTCCATGTCGCGAACTACATCGGTCGGTTCGTGGGCGAGCTTGCCCGGCGGTCCCGGATCGGGACTCAGCCGTCGCGGAACCGCCGCGGCGCGAACATCGGGAGTGCCGGATGGCCGGGAGCGCCGTCCGCGATCATGTCGGCGATGGCCTTGCCGGCGAGGAAGGCGAAGCCGAGGCCGTAGCCGTTGAAGCCGAGCAGGGCGAAGGCGCCGGGGGTGCCGGGCAGGGCGCCGCACAGCGGGAGGCCATCGGGGGTGCCCGCCATGATGCCGGTCCACACATCGGGGAAGTCGATCTCGCGCAGGGCCGGAAAGTGCTCGTGCGCGTAGGCGATCAGGTTGGCCGAGATGCGTTCGTCGTGGCTGGTGTCGTCGACGACGTCCAGCTGTTCGCCGGGCACCGACCAACGTTTGCCTCCGATCACGAACCGTCCCCGGTGGAGGCGGAAGTACTCGTAGCAGAAGTTGCTCGACATGGCCCAGGCCGGGAACGTGCGGGCGAGTGCCGCGGGCAGCGGGTCGCTCGCGACGATCTGGCCGCGGAACGGGAACAGCGTGCGTTGCAGCAGGCCGCTCTGGTCGAGGTCGCGGCCGAGCGCCGCAGTGCAGTGCACGACGACGTCGGCGCCGAGTCGCTGCCCGGAGCCGAGCGTCAGCGCGAACGCGCCGGCGTCGCCGTCGATACGCGCGACTTCCGTGCCGGTGACGAGGCGCGCCCCGTTGCGCACGGCGAGGGTGGCCAGCCCGCGCACCATCCGGGCCGGCTGCACGATGGCCTCGTCGGCCAGGAACAACCCGCCGTGGAAGCCGGCGCTGCCCGGGATCCGCCGCCGCACTTCGTCCGCGTCGAGCAGTTCGTGCGGTCGGCCTTCGGCGGCGAGCAGGGTGGACGCCTGCTGGAGTTCGCGCCATTCATGGGGGGTCTCGGCGAGCCGCAGGCCGCCCTCGCGCCGCAGGTCGCAGGCGATTCCCGCGCGCTGCAACTCGGCCAGCAGTGCGTCGTGATTCTGCTGCAGGAAGTCCCACAGGACCGGCGCGCGGTCGGCGCCGAACTGGCCGTGGATGCGGTTGTAGTGCTCGCCGAGCCCGAGCAGCAGTTGTCCGTCGTTGCGGCCGGAGGCACCCGCGGCGATGGTCCGGCGTTCGAGCAGCACCACGTCGATGCCCGCGCGCGCGAGGTGCAGCGCGCTCGCGACGCCCGCGATGCCGCCGCCGACGATCGCGACCTCGGCGCGCTCGGGGAGGGAGCTCGACGGGACGGCGGGGGCATCACGTAGCCAGAGCGAACCCATGGCAGCAGTCGTAGCAGGCGCGTGGTGCGCTGCCTACTGCTCGCCTCGGCCCGGCCTGGTTCGGGCCATCGGTTTCGGGTCAGCTCGACGTCCGCTTCGTCAGCCCTGAAGCAGTCTCAGGACGAAGAGCATGCCCAAGGCCAACAGGGTGAGGGCCACGGACGTGCGGTTCCAGCCAGCGGAGGTGGTGGTGGTGGTTCCTTCGCGCATGGTATCTGGGGGCAGGGAAAAGGGGGCGCGCACCGATCGGCCGCCCGCAGTGGTGGTGGGCGTGACGGCCGATCCGCATACGCGGCTCAGGGAAGCTAGTTCCTCGCCATCGGCGGGTTGCACCTGGGACGTGGGGGGGAC
>DRKG01000453.1 GCA_011051855.1 bacterium
AGCAGCGCCGCGATCGCCCTGGCTCCGAGCGCATCCTCGGCGCGCACCTCGGCGACGCGCCGTTCGAGCCATTCGCGCACCTCGCCGCCGGCATCCGGGGCGAGTTCGATCGCCGCGGCCACCATCGCAAGGTGGTCCTTGATGTCGGTGAACGGTAGTTGCGGCTCCGGTGGCGCCACGATCTTCGCCAGCCGGCCGTCGATCGAGCGCCCCGCCTCGACGTCGGCGAGCAACCGGTCGCGCTCGGACTCCAGCTCGGGCGTGACCGCCAGCGCGGCGATCTCCTCGCGCAGCGAGCCGCCGGGACCGTTGTCGCGCAGGCGGGCACGAAACCGCTGCAACGCCTGCTGCGCCGCTACGGCATCGTTGCGGGGATCGGGCGGCGCGACGACGACCGGCCCGTCCTCCGCCTGACGCTGCTGCCACCACCAGTAGCCGGCCCCACCGGCGCCGAGCAGCAGCACGGCCAGCACCGCCAGCCGCAGGCCCGAGCCGCCGCCGTCGTTGCCGGAACCGCCACCGCCGGTATCGCCGTCGGGCTTCCGCTTGGGCTTGGGCTTCTTCTGCGGCAGATTGATCGTCTCGCCCGCCTCGACCAGCACCAGATCGTTGAGCAGCTCCTCGTAGCTGTCGTAGCGGTCGTCGCGATCGTTCGCCGTCATGCGTTCGATGACGCGCGACAACGGGTGGTTCTCATCCAGTTCCGGCAGGGCCTTCCACAGGCACAGGTTCTCGAGCTTGGTCTTGGTCTGGATCAGCTCGTAGACCGAACTGGCGCGGATCGGCGGCTCACCCGTCAACAGGTAGAAGAACGTCGCGCCGAGCGAATACATGTCGCTGCGGAAGTCGACGTCCGCGCCGCCCTGGCACTGCTCCGGGCTCATGTAGAGCGGCGTGCCGATCAACTCCGACGTCAGCGTCATGCTGAAGTCCTGTTCGACCGGCTTGGCGATCCCGAAGTCGGCGATCTTCAGCACCCCCTGGTCGGTGAGCATCAGGTTGTCGGGCTTGATGTCGCGGTGCACGACCCCGAGCCGCCGCGCCTCGTCGAGCCCCTTGCACGCCTGCCGGATCAACGGCAAGGCGTCGCCAGCGGAGAGCCTTCCGCCGGCGAGCAGCTTGACGTGTTCGCGCAGATTCTTGCCCTGGATGAACTCCATCACCAGGTAGTGCACGCCGAGTTCGAAGCCGACGTCGTGCACCATCACCACGTGGGCGCTGTTGAACTGCCCGACGGTGCGCGCCTCGACCTCGAAGCGCTTGAGCATGCGCGGATCGGTCATCATCTCCGGACGGATGACCTTGACCGCGACGTCGCGGGTGAGCTTCAACTGGTGCGCCTTGTAGACGGCCCCCATCGCCCCGCGGCCGAGCAGCTTGTCGATCCGGCACCCGCCGAGCACCTTGCCGAGCAGGTCGTCGGCCGTGCCGGCCTGGTTGGCATCGATGGCGGGCACGGTCGGGTCTTCGCGGTCGGCGGAAGGCAGCGTCGGGTCTTCGTCGTGGTCGTCGCTCATCAGCGGGAGGCCGGCAGTATCGCGCGGGGGCTGCGTTGTAGTAGAAACCCGGTTCTGGCCGCAACGCCGCCGGGCAGGATCGCCCGCTTACCGAGCCCTTCCCCGAGGCTCTGCCTCCCACCCCCGAGAAACGCCATGAAGAAGCTGACCGCGCTGCTCTCTCTCGCCCTCGCCCTGCCGCTCGCCGCCCAAGAGCCGCCGATGCCGCAGCCGACCGCCGAACACCACAAGCTCGCCGAGCAGATCGGCACCTGGGACGCCGTCATCGAGATGACCGGCCCGGACGGCACGCCGATGAAGGAGAAGGGCGTGTCCCGCCGGCAGATGCCGATGGGCCCGTTCTGGCTGCACGATCAGTTCCAGAGCGAGTTCATGGGCATGAAGTTCAAGGGCCACGGCACCACCGGCTACGACCCGCACAAGAAGAAGTATGTCGGCACCTGGATCGACTCGATGACCCCGACGCTGATGGTGACGGAAGGCAACTGGGACAAGACCGGCAAGGTGCTGACCATGGTCGGCATGGGCGTCGACATGCAGGGCAAGCCGGCCCGCCATCGCTTCGTGACCACGGTCGAGAACCGGGATGCGCACACCTTCGAGATGTTCGTCGGGCCCGAAGGCAAGGACGTCAAGATGATGACGATCCACTACACCCGCCGAGTGCCGAAGCGGGATACGACCGGCGGCCGCTGATCGCGATGCGCTACGCGCTGAGCATCTGCCTGGCGCTGCTGGCCGCCTGGGCCTTCGTCTGGGGGCTCGCCGAGCCGGCACCGCCGCCGCCGGCGAGCGATACGCCGGTCGACGCTCCCGCCGCAGCACCCGCCAAAGCGGCGGCTGATGCAGCCGGTGCCGAGTCTGCGGCGACCGCGCCGTTGCGCAGGGCCGCCGCGCGCGACCGCGACGGCGACGCCACCGGCTTGCGACCACCGCTGCCGCAGAATGCGCGGTGGGTCGACGTGCAGATCGTCGACGCGCACACCCAGGAGCCGGTGCCCGACGCCGAAGTGCGCTGGAGCAACCTCGTGCAGCGGGAGTTGGTCGACAGGATGCCCTACCGCCGGCGCATGCAGTTCCTGCGCGACGACATCCGCATCGTCGACGAACTCGGCTGGCGCACCCGGTCGGACGAGAACGGCATGGTGCGCGTGGTTCCCGGCCCGGGCCTGGCGGACGTGGTCGCGCGCGCCGGCGATCGCTTCGGTCGCGACCAGTTCGGCAGCGAACCGCAGGACCCGGTCCGAGGCCACCGCCTCGAAGTCCGCCCGGACGTGACCCTGCGCGTGCGCGTGCGCACCGCCGACGGCAAGCCGGCCAGCGCCGTGCCGGTCGGCTTCCGCGGCAAGCCCGAGACCGCCGACGAAGCGAAGTGGGCCTACTGGCTGCCGGTGCTGCAAACCGACGCCGATGGCCTGGCGACGTTCCGCCACGTCCAGAACCACCGGATCTACGGCAGCGGCTTCATCGCCCGCGGACCCGGCACGGCGTGGCAGGTCGCGCTGCGCACCCCCCATGTCGACTGCGCGCCGGTCGACATCGCGGTGGCGGCACCCCCGCGCGAGCCGATCGAGTTGCACCTTCCACCCACCGGCCACCTGCGGATACGCGTGCTGCTGAACGGCCACCGCGCCCACCTGCGCTCGATCATGCTGCGCGAAGCACCGCTGCAGTCGCAGCCGTTCCGCGTCGACACGTTCACGCGCGACGTCGGCGACGACGGCTGGGCAGTCTTCTCGCACCTGCCGCTGGGCGAAACCTTCTACGTCGGCGAGTGGAGCTGGGAGCAGGAGGTGCGCGGACCGTCGCTGGCCGGCGAAACCGTCTCGGCAACCGTCCACCTCGACCAACACCTGATCGTCGCCCGCGGACGCGTGCTGCGCGCCGACGGCGCCCCGCTCGGCGACGAGAACCTGTCGGTTTCCTTCCGCGTCGACGGCGAGCGCCAGAGCGCCTCACTGCGCACCGAGCGCGACGGCACGTTCACCTGGGTGGTGTCGAAAGCCCGCGAACGGACCCTGCGCGCCGAGGCGGTCGAGTTCCGATGGAGCGCGCGCGAACGAGAGGCCGAGACCGCCGTCGCCGGCCCGTTCCACTTGCACAACGGCGACAACGAGCTCGGCGACATACGTCTGACCCCGAGCCGGGTGCTGGTCGCCGGCCGGCTCACCTTCGACCGTGATGTCGAGCGTTCGGTCTGGCTCCACGTCGAGCGCTACGAGGCCGCAGCCGGCGCCGAACCGGCATGGCGGCGCGTGCGCGACGCGCGGGTGCAGATCGCCGCCGACCACACCTTCGCCGGCTATGGCGCGATCGAGCCCGGGCGCTACCGCCTGGTCGTGTCGAGCTTCGACAACCTGCCGGTCGAACCGATCGAGTTCGTTCCCGGCGCCCGGGATCTGGTGGTCTCGATCGCCTGTGGCGACCGCATCGACGTGCACGCGACCTTGCCCGACGGCGTGCTCGCGAACGACGTCTACGCGCAGTTGGTGCGCACCGACGCACCCGGTGAACCGAGCGAAGAACGCCAGTACGACGGCGAGCGCGGGCACCTGGGCCTTCGCTGGCGCGCGGTGGCTCCGGGCACCTATGCGATCGACTTCTTCCTCGCCGGCGCCCAGCCGCGCCTGCTGCGCATCGACGACGTGCAGGTGCCGCCACCGCCGGGCCAGCACGAACGGCTGACGACCCTGGACCTGCGCGACGTCATCCGCCCACTGCACCTGCACGTGCGCGGCGCCGACGGCCGCGGGCCCGTGCTGATGTTCGCGCTGCCCCAACGAGGGGAGACGTGGCGCGGCAAACGTCTCGCCGAAGGGGAAGGCATCTACGCCCTACCCGCCGCCGCCACCGACCTGCTGGTCGCCGGCCGGCGGATCGTGCCGCACGAACTGCACGGCGTGGGTGACCGCGCCGAGGTCACCCTGCAGCCACGGCCGTCCGCGTCGTTCACGCTCGTGGATGCCGCCGCAGCGCACGGCGTCCAGCTCACGGTGGAGCTGCGCCCCCAACCTGCGGCGCCACCCGACGCTCGCCGCTACCGCGAGGTCTGGGGCGAAGGCGCGCTCGGGCCACTGCTGCACCCCGTGCCGCTCACTCAGCCCCTCCGAGACGGGGTTGCCGACCTGCCGATCCTGCCCGGCAGCTACCGTGTCCAAGTCGGCGTCGGCCTGCCTTCCGGCAACACGACCACGCACCTGTCCGACTACTCACCGCGGCACATCGACGGCCCCGGCAGCTTCCTGCTGCAGTGCGACGCGCGCGAAATCGCCGCTGCCATCGCACGTCTGCGCTCGCCCCGGGACGACCGCTGATCACCGCGAGACTTTCCGGGTCAGCATCGCGACGATCCGGCCGAAGGAGCGTGGGACACCTCGACAGGAGCCACATGAACGACGCGCAGACCGTCCCGGAAAACGACGAACTCGAGATCGTGTTCGCCGAGATCAGCGGCGAGGTCCCTTCGACCGGGGCTGCCAGCCTGCCGGCAGACGACATCCCGTTCGAACCGATCGAACACGCCGACGACGACGGCGAGTGCGACGACGACGGCGAACTCGACGCCCTCGATGCCTGGCCGGAACCGGCGGCTCCGGGGCTACTCGAACGTTTCTCCGGCCTGGTTGCGGCACTGTCGTCGCTTGCCTTCTTCATGATGCTCGACGGCCTGCGGCCAGGGCTGCTGCTGCAGCAGACGGCGGGGCTCGGCATGATCGCCGGCGTCACCCTCGGGGGCCTGATCTCCAGCCACGGTCCCCGACGCGTCGCCCAGTTGGCTTCGGTGTTGTTCGGCGGCTGGGCGCGCGACGACGAGCACGCCTACGAACTGCGCGACATGTGCCTGCGCGGGCGCCGTCTGTGCTACGCGACCGCTCTCGTGGTGGTCGTGCTCGGCGCGATCGACGTGCTGTCGGCGCTCGACCAGCCGAGCCGGATCGGTGCCGCGATCGCGCTATCGCTGACCGCCCTCATCCAGGGCACGCTGCTGGCCGAGCTGCTGTTCGGATCGGCGGTGCACTGGGTGCGTGCGCGCCGCTACTGACCCCCGTCCCCTACATCAGGCTCGACGGATCGACGTCGAGTGTCACCCGGCAGGTGCGGGTCGCCCGATCCTCGACGGTGCCGATCGCGGCCATCGCCTGCTCGAACGCGCCGGGCGTGAAGCACTTCACCAGCATGTGCCAGCGCCAGCGGTCCTTGACCTTGGCGAT
>DRKG01000454.1 GCA_011051855.1 bacterium
CTGGCGGCAGGACGGCGGCCCCCTGCGCCCGCGCGAGACCGCCGAAACGGGGTTGCGGCCCGGCGCCGTCGCCGCCGGGCAGGACGGCACACTCGTGTTCGGCTGCATCGATGGAACGGTCGCGGTGCGCGGCGAACGCGAGCGCGAACGTAGCTGGCAAGCACACGAGACCCGCATCACGTCGCTCGTGTGTCGCGGGGACCACCTGTGGACGGCGGCGATCGACGGCAAACTCCGCCAATGGCGCCTGTCGACCGGAGAACTCCTGCGTGACTTCTACGACCACCCGGCCTGGGTGGCGACGGTGATGCTGTCCCCCGACGGCAGTTGGATCGCAACCGGCTGCGCGGACACCATGATCCGCACGTTCGACACCGAGAGCGGCGATCTCCTGCAACGACTCGAAGGCCACGGCCGCACGCCGCTGCGACTCACGACCGACAGCTCCGGAGACCGCCTGATCAGCAGCGGCGGCTTCGACCACGAACTGCGCTTCTGGCAGCCGGACAGCGGTCGGTGCCTGATGAGCATGGGCCGTTCCCAGCCAGTGACCGCGATGGCCTTCGACCCGCGCTCGGGCACGCTCGCGCTCGGCGATCGCGCCGGCAGACTGCGCCTGCTGCGCATCCGGCCCGGCGGCCCGCGTCGTTTCACACCGCGCACGTCCCCGCTCGACACGATCACGTCACCACCGGGTAGCCGGCGACACTGACGACCGGGCCCGAGCCGGCCTTACCGCGGCAAGGCCGGCACCGTCGGCGGCCGCATGACCCCGTCGTCGCCGAAGATGTCGAGCCCGACCAGGCCGAGCGTGAAGTCGAGGAACTCGGCAACGTTGAAACCGACGTGCACCTGCCAAAACACGGGCGCGATGCCGACTTCGATCCCGAACAGGTCCACCACCCTCTGCGCCGGCGTCAGCGCAAACGGGCTCTGGTCGTCGAGGTCGAAGACATCGCTGACCAAGAGCCACGAGGTGACGTCGTCGTAGGCGTCGGGCGCCAACACGTGGTTGCCGGTCGTGCCGGTCGCCAACGATCGCGACCACGACTGGCCATAGCCGATCGGTCCCAACGTCGTGAACGGCACGCCGGTGCCGTGGTTGGTCAACGTGTAACCGGGCCGCTGCCACCAGGTGTCCTTGCCTTCACCCCACTCGGCCTTCCATCCGCCGACCGCCAACGCCAGCGGCCCGACCTTGGCATCGGCACCAAAGCCGAGCGCATCCGGGTGCCAGCGATAGACGAAGCAGTCGTGCAGGTCGACCAGACGATGGTCCAGCCAGGCGCAGGCCGACAACGGTAACAACAGCAGCAAGGCCAGCGAACGGAGCACGGCGCATGTTCTACCCGATCGGGCTAGCATGCACGCGCGATGAGTGAAGTGCTGACCGAGCTGCGCAAGCGATGCCGTGCCCGCCGCCCGCGGCTGGTGCTGCCCGAGACCCGTGACGAACGCACGGTCGCCGCGCGCGCCGCGATCGAGCGCGACGGACTGTGCGAGCTCGTCTGGGTCGAGGAGCCGCGTGACGATCCGCGTTTCGACGACGTGGCCGCACACGTGTTCGCACGCCGACGGCACAAGGGCGTCGATACCGCGCAGGCGGCGGCACTCGCCGCGCAGCCGCTGGTGTTCGGCGCGGGGCTGTGCGCGCTCGGCCACGCGGATTGCGGGGTCAGCGGCGCCGCCCACGCGACCGCCGACGTCATCCGCGCCGGCCTGATCTGCCTCGGCACCGCGCCGACGATTCCACTGGTCTCGTCGATGTTCCTGATGGTGCGCGGCGACGAAGTGCTGTCGTTCGCCGACTGCGGCGTGCTGCCGGACCCGGATCCCGAACAACTGATGCACATCGCGGCGGCTACCGCGCGCAACCACCTGCTGCTGACCGGCGAACCGCCACGGGTCGCCTTCCTGTCGTTCAGCACCCGCGGCAGCGCCCGACACCCCCGAGTCGACAAGGTGCACTCGGCGTGCGCTCGGTTTCAGGCAGCCCACCCGGACATCCCGGCCGACGGCGAACTGCAGTTCGACGCCGCCTACGTCGAGGCCGTCGCCCGCCGCAAGTGCCCAGACAGCCCGCTGCAGGGGCGCGCCAACGTGTTCGTGTTCCCCGATCTCGACGCCGGGAACATCGCCTACAAGCTGACCCAGAGGCTCGCCGGATTCGACGCCTACGGGCCCCTGCTGCAGGGCCTGAGCCGACCGTGGCTCGACCTGTCGCGCGGCTGCACGCCGGAGGACATCGTCGGCGTCGCGACGATCGCCGCCGCGATGCTCGACGAACCGGAAACCGACGGATCCGTGCACGGATCGGCGTAGGCTTTGCGCTACCGGCCACACGATGAAAGCTCCGACACTCGTGCTCCTGCTCCTCCTGGCATGTCTGGCCGGCTGCCTCGAAATCGACGGCCAGGACGTTTACTTCCGCTACGACCAGGACAACGACCGCATCGATGCGCTGCTCGTCTACCGCGGCATGTTCGCCGAAGGCGGCACGGCCACGTCCAGCCCGCCGATGCAGAAGGCGATCGAGGACCTCGCCTCGGCCCGCAAGACCGGTGAGTTCGTGTTCTGGAACAACTGGCCGCTCAGTTGCAACCCGTGCCGCGACTACGACCCGGTGCGCAACGCGCTGCTGAAACACGTCGAAGTCGAGAACGGCGGCCTGTTCACCGATCCCAAGGGGACCCTCTGCGGCTACCAGTTCGTGCGCATCAACCGGGCGCGGTCGTTCGTGAAGAAGCTGAACACCCTGCTGACGGTCGCGCTGCAAGCCGGGCTGGCAAAGGGCCTGGAGCGACTGGGCGGCCACCGACTCGACGACGACACCGCAGATCTGGTGCGCGAGTTCCTGCGCAGCCGCGAACCGCTACTGGTGGTCGAGCAGAACCGCATCGAGCTGCGTTTGCCGCTCTCGGCAAGAGACCACCGGTGGTTCAAGGGTTACATCGAAGGTCACTTGATGGACAACCTGCCGGGCGAAATCACACGCCGGCTGGCCGTCGAGCAGCGCCGCGCGCTCGGCGGCTCCCCGACCGACACGTCGAGGGCCGACGAGGCCGTCAGCATCGAAGGCACCAGCTTGAAGAGCGAACTGGAGCGCGCGCCGAGCTTCCGCTTCTTCTGGGACAATGACCTGTCGATCCACCGCACCAGTGAGTTGACGACCCTGGGCATCGGCGTGGTCGGCAGCGACGAGCTACACGTGAAGAAGGCTCCCGGCGGGCTCTACCACGATGCCCTGCTGCAGGAACTGCGCACGCAGGGGGAACGAATCGAGGACGGCCTGCCGGATCAGGAGCTGTTCCGACGTTTCGAGCAGTTCCGGGGGCGCGAGCCCCGATTGCCTGAAGAGCTGGCCGCCAGACGCGGGTGAGCCCATTGCGCACGACGGCAGCCTGGACGCGCCGGAGCGCAAACGCGGCAAGCGTGCCGATCGTGTAATCGGGCACTCCAGCGCGCACCGGAGCCCTGCATCCCGCCAGACTCTTGGTCAAGTCTGATTGGGCTCCCCATACACGTTCCGTTACCCTCCCTCCATCATGCTTACCACTACTCTGCTCAATGCACTCGCTCTGCTGCCGCAAGGCGGCAACGGTCAAGGCACCTCGACGGCTCCGGTCGTCATCAACGAGTTCAACTATGACGACAGCGGGGCCGACAACTTCGAGTTCGTCGAGCTCTACAACCGCAGCTCGGCTCCCGTCGACCTCAGCGGCTGGTCGCTCGTCGGCGACGACTCGAACGGCGTCAACTTCACCGAAACCTTCCCCGCCGGCACGATCCTCGCGCCCGGTGACTTCCTGGTCCTCGGCGACGCCGGCGTGCCGAACGTCGACATCATCCGCGCGTCCGGCTTCCTGCAGAACAGCAACGAGTCGATCACCCTGTTCGACGCGTCGTCCAACATCGTCGACACGCTGATCTACGAAGCCAACAAGGGCGTCTTCAACCCGCTGCTCGCCGAGGGCGAAGGCATCTGGGGCAACTTCGTGATGATCGAAGGCAACGAGACGACCTGGTCCCGCTTCCGCGACGGCTTCGACACCGACAACAACGGATACGACTTCCGCCTGCAGCCGTGGTCGCCGGGCGCCAGCAACGACCTGCCGTACGTGCCCGCGATGGCAGAGGTGCTCGACGGCTACACCGTCGGCAGCGACGTGCCCGCTTGGGGCAGCTCGTTCGTCAACCCGGTCGTGATCGATCCGGCCGTCGTCGACGCCAACAACCCGTCGAGCATCCCGGCTTCGCCGCAGGGCGGCCTCGCCGCGGTGACCTGGGACCCGACCGGCGGCGGCAACCACGTCATGAGCCTGACCGACGCGGGCCGCAACACGATGGTCGAGATGTACGTCTACATCGATGCGACCCCGCTGCAGGTCGGCGACCTCGAGATGTGGTCGGTCGGCTTCGGCACCTCCGGCACCTTCTACAACCTGCCGGATCCCACCGGCACCCTGGGCTTCGCCGCGAACGGTGACACCGGCCTGTGCTGGACCTTCGTGCGCGACGACACCGGCGCGACGATCTACCTGATGGATCGCAACGACGGCGCCATGGGCGCCAACGCGCTCACCGCCCCGGTCGTGGTCGGCTCGGTGCCGATCCAGGCGGGCGTCAACGACGGCTGGCAGCGCCTGCTGATCGACATCAACGGCACCAGCGCCGATGCGCGCTTCGGCGGCACCTACGGCGTCGCCGACGGCACGCTGTTCTCGACGACGGTCGACGACGTCGATCGCGGCCTCTACGTCGGCTACCGCGAGGCGATCGCGATCGGCACGACCGGCGCCCGGCCGTTCACGTTCGACCTGCTCACCCTCAACGTCGAAGGCTCGGCCCGCGCCGTTCCCTACGGCAGCGGCTGTGAGAACCTGACGCTGAGCAGCACCGGCGCGCCCGCGCTCGGCAACAACACCTTCTCGCTGGACGTCAACAACGTCACCGTGGTCCCGATCGCGTTCGTCGGCTTCGGCACGAGCGTGGTGAACCCGGGTCTCGACCTGACCGCCATCGGCATGCCGGGCTGCTTCGGCTACACGAGCCTCGACGTCGGCCTCTTCGGCACCGGCCCGGTCGTCAACGGCACCGGTTCGTTGGTCGTCCCGATCGCCAACAGCACCGCGCTGATCGGTGCGACGCTGGCCGCGCAGGGCATCACGTTCTCGAACACGACCGCGCTCGGCCTCGCCGCCAGCAACGGCGTCGAGATCTTCGTCGGCAACTGATACGTCGCCGACGTTCGACCCGAGGTCAGCCGCCTGCCGCCCGCAGGCGAAGCTGACCACAGGCGGCATCCACGTCGGGGCCCGACGAATCGCGGATCTTGGCGAGGATGCCGCGCGCCTTGACGGCGCGCACGATCGCGACGATGCGGTCCCGTGACGGCGCCGTAAACGGCAACCCATCGACCGGGTTGTAGACGATGAAGTTCACGTAGCCGCGCACGCCAGCGAGCAGGTTGCAGAGCTGCTCGACGTCTTCGTCGCGGTCGTTGATGCCGCGCAGCAGGGTCCACTCGATCTGCACCGGCGTGCCGACGTCCCGGCCGTAGGCGTCGGCGGCGGCCACGATGTCGGCCAGCGGGTCGCGGTGTGCGTGCGGCAGGAGTTCCCGGCGGCGCTGCTCATCGGCGGAGTGCAGCGACAGCGCGAGGCACGGCCGCACCTTGGCGGCGCGCAGCCGTTCGAGCGCGCGCACCCCGCCTACCGTCGACAGCGTCTGCCGGCGCGGCGAGATCAACACCTCATCCTTCATGCGCGCAACCGCCACGAGCACGTTGTCGAAGTTGTGCGTCGGCTCGCCCATGCCCATGTAGACGACGCGGTCGATCGGCATCAGCCGGCGCGCGTGCACGACCTGTTC
>DRKG01000455.1 GCA_011051855.1 bacterium
ATCTGGGCGCCGCTGCCGGCCGACCAGGACCAGTGGCAGTTCCTCGCCGGCCACAAGTGGCAGGAGGTCGAGCGCAACCACATCCGCGTGTCGCTCGAACTGTGTGGCGGCAACCGCCAGCGGGCGGCCAAGGCCATGGGGCTCAGCGAACGCACGCTGTATCGCAAGATCAAGGAATACGGCCTGTAGCCGGAGCAAGTGGGCGTGGCCCCGGCGTGGCGCCGGGGCTAGCCTGTGCGATCCCATGAGCGAACCCGCCAGCAAGCCGGCCGTGTCGGATGGCCTCGCGTTCGAACGCCCTCTGATCGATCTGCAGACCAAGATCGACGAGCTCAAGAGCCTCGACAGTGACTCGCACCTCGAACTGCAGGGGGAGATCGAGCTGCTCGAAGAGCGCCTGCAGCGGCAGACCGAGGAGGTCTACGCGTCGCTGTCACCGTGGGAGAGGGTCAACGTCGCCCGCCACAACGACCGGCCGTTGACGCAGGACTACATCACGATGATGCTCGACGACTTCGTCGAGTTGCACGGCGATCGGGTGTTCGGCGATGACCGCGCGATCGTCTGCGGGCTGGCGACGATGGGGGAGCACCGCTTCCTGCTGGTCGGCCACCGCAAAGGCAAGACCGTCAAGGACCGCCTGGCCTGCAACTTCGGCTGCGCCCATCCCGAGGGCTACCGCAAGGCGCTGCAGAAGATGCAACTGGCGCAGAAGCTGCGGCTGCCGATCGTGACCTTCATCAACACGCCCGGCGCCTATCCGGGGATCGGCGCCGAGGAGCGCGGCCAGGCGGCGGCGATCGCGCGCAACATCCTCGAGATGTTCGCCATCGAGGTGCCGATCGTGTCGCTGGTGATCGGTGAGGGGGGCTCCGGTGGTGCGCTCGGCATCGGCGTCGGCGATCGCGTCGGCATGCTCGAGAACAGCTACTACTCGGTGATCTCGCCCGAAGGGTGTGCCGCGATTCTGTGGAAGAGCGGCGAGAAGGCGCCGGAGGCGGCCGACGCGTTGAAGCTGACCAGCAAGGATCTGCGGCGCCTGGGGTTGGTGGACGAGGTCATCGCGGAGCCGTTGGGTGGTGCCCACCGCGATCCGAAGGGCACGATCGACAACGTGCGCGCCCAGTTGGAACGCTGGCTGCCGGAGCTGTGCGCGCTGCCGACCGAGGAGCTGCTCGAGCAGCGCTACAAGAAGTTCCGCCACATGGGCGTTCCGATCGAGGTCTGACGCCGGGTTCGGGGTTGGTTCGGGCGGGGGGCTGGACTCGGGTGTTTTGCACCGGTTCCCGCCCGCTGGACCGCTGGTCCGTAGACTGCCCGCAGCCATGCACCCGACCAGGATCCTCTCTCCGCGCACCGCTCGCGATCGGGCCGGTTCCGCCGAAGCTTGGACGGGTCTGCCCGGCGGTCTGCCGCAGCCGGTCTACGAACTGGCGAGCGACGGCGCGATCGCCGACGCCGAGTTGGTGCGCCTCACGCTGTCGGGCAAGGACGATGCGTTCGCTGCACTGGTCGCGCGCTACCAGAAGCGCGCCTTCTGGATCGCGTTCCACGTCGTCGGCAGGGTCGAGGACGCGCGCGACATCAGCCAGGACGCGTTCGTGCGCCTCTACCGCTCGCTGGCGCGCTACGACTTCGCGCGCAGCTTCTACACTTGGTTCTACCGGATCGTCATGAACCTCGCGATCGACCTGGTGCGAAAGCAGAAGACCGCGCGCGCGAGGAGCCTCGAAGACCACGTGACGACGCTCGCCGACGAACGCGCCGACGAGGCGTTCCGGCCGGTCGAGCGGAAGGAGGAGCGCGACCTCGTCTGGGCCGTGCTCGACAAGCTCGACGCGAAGTTCCGCGCGGTGCTGGTGATGCGCGACATCCACGGCCTGACCTGCAGGGAGATTGCGCCGATCCTGAAGGTCACGCACGCGACCGCGCGCTGGCGCCTGCACAGAGGGCGGCAGATCTTCCGCGCGCATTGGGTGAAGCAGGCGGAAGGTGCGGGCGAATGAGCGGCGATCCGAGCCCCGAATGCGCCCGCGTGCGGCCGTGCCTGCCCGGCTACGTCGGTGAGGAATTGCCGCCGGCGCAACTGCGGCGGGTGCGGGCGCACCTGCGGGACTGCCGTGGCTGCCGCCGCGAAGCCGCCGAGCACTTGCAGGCGCAGAAGGCCCTGCGGCGCGCCGCGAGCGCGCAGATCGAATGCGTCGGCTTCTCGTTCGCGGAGCAGCACGCGGCCATCATGCGGCGGGTCGCCGAGCAGCAGACCCGGGAGGAGAGCAGGTCGGCCCACGGCGGGCGGCTGATGGTGGTGGCTGCGGCCGTGCTGCTGGCCGCCCTCGGGTTCTGGCTCGCCGCCGAGGTGCGACCGGCCCCGATCGGGGAACGTCCGCCAGCGGTGGCGCCGGCGTCGGCCCCGCTGGTGCGCGTGGTTCCCTACGCCGGGCCGTCGGTCGAGCTGGCCCCGGCGGCGCTCAGCGATCGACGCGACGGGCGTGCGATTCCCGAAGGGACCGGCAACGGCATGATGCTGCGCGCCCGGTTGCGGCCGTTCATCGAGTTCGTCGACCCGATCTGGGTGGACCCGGCTCGGGCCGATTCGGCTGGCACGGGCGAACCGCCGCCGCGCGACCGCTGAGTCGCGCCGGCGGGAGGGAGTATTCCGGTCGGTCGCGCGTCGACGGCGGCAGAGGAATGCGAACGATGAAGACCGAGATCAAGACCGTGTTGTTGTCGACCGTTCTGGCGTCGGGCCTGGTGGCCCAACACGAGCAGCCGAAGGCCGCCGAGCCCACGCCCGCTGAGGCGGCCCAGCCGGCGCCGACCGCCGAGCAGTGGATCAAGCAGCTCGGCAGCGAGAGCTACCGCGATCGCCTGCAGGCCGAGCAGAAGCTGCGAGAACTCGGGGAGGAGGCCCGGGTGGCGCTCGAACGCGCCGCCGGTGACGACTCCGACCGCGAGGTGCAGTGGCGCAGCAAGCGCCTGTTGCGGCAGCTCGATCGGGCCAAGGAGTCGACCGGGCTGCAGGAGCGATCGCGCGCGGACGGTGCCACGGGCTTGCAGGAGCGGGACCCGGCGCCACGGCGGCGGCACCCGTCGCGCAGCGTCGACGACCTGCGCGCCGAGTTCGACCGGGTGTTCCGGCGCTTCGAGGACGAGTTCGGCATCGACGTGCCGCGCTTCCGGTTCTTCGACGATCCGTTCTTCCGCGACCTGCGCTCGCAGCTCAAGGCGGACGCCAGGCAACAGGGCATGAGCCTGCAGATCGGTCCGGACGGCGTGCACGTCGAGATCACCGAGACCGGCAAGGACGGCAAGGTCGAGAAGAAGACCTACGATGCCCCCGATCTCGAAACCTTCGAACGGCTGCACCCGGGCCTGTTGAAGGACAGCGGCCTCGGCATGGGCTTCTCGCTGCGCGGCTTCGATCCCGATGGCTTGGCGCGCCCGCCGCTGCCGCTGCCGCTGCCGCTGCGGCCGCGCGCCGTGCCGGCGGCGCCGGCACCCACCGAGGGGCGCCGGCTGGGCGTGACCGTCAAGGACGTGCCGCCGCTGCTGCGCGACTACCTCGAACTCGACGAAGGGGTCGGCCTGATGGTCGCTTCGGTGCAGGCGGACACCCTTGCCGCCGCCGTCGGGTTGCGCCCGAACGACATCGTCGTGGCGATCAACGGTGCCGGGATCGGGGCGCCCGCCGATGTCGCCCGCGCCCTCGGCGCGATCGCCAAGGGCGACGAGGTGCGCATCGAGTTCGTGCGCAAGGGCCGCCGTCAGGAGGCCACGACGACCAAGCGCCACGACGCCGTCGAGCACCGCGAGCCGCTGCCGCAGAAGACGCGCGCTCGCGGCACGATTCGCTGATCGCCGGCTACGCCTCGCGCAGGCGGAGCTGGCCGCAGGCGGCGCTGCGATCGGCGCCGCGCTGGCGGCGCACGGTCACGTTGAGGCCGCCTTGGCGCAGGAGTGCCGCGAAGGCGTCGACGCGGTGGTCGTCCGGGCGGGCGAGGTCTCTGGTCGCGACGATCTCCTCGACCGGGTTCCACGGGATCAGGTTGACCGTGCACGGGGTCTGGCGCAGCCGGTCGACCAGCGCCTGCGCGTCGATCCGGCGGTCGTTGCGGCCCCGCAGCAACACGACCTCGTAGGTCACTTCGCGCCCCTTGCGGCCGAAGTAGCGGCTGGCGGCGTCGACGATCTCGGCGACGGAGTGGCTGGCGGTCGGCACCAGTTCGCGCCGCAGCTCGTCGTCGGCGGCGTGCAGGGACACCGCCAGGTTGTAGGAAGGATCGGCTTCGGAGAACCGCTCCATCTGCCGCGGGTAGCCGCTGGTGCTGACGGTGATGCGGCGGGCGCCGAGGTTGATGCCGTCGGGGTCGTGGATGCGGCGCAGTGCCGGCAGCAGCGCGTCGAGGTTCAGCATCGGCTCGCCCATGCCCATCACCACCAGATTGGTGAGCCGGCGACCGGCGGGCAGACGGGCTCGCGCGACCAGCACCTGCTCGGCGATCTCGCCACTGGTCAAGTTGCGACGCACGCCGAACATGCCCGAGGCGCAGAACACGCAGCCGACCGGGCAGCCGACCTGGGTCGAAATGCACAACGTGGTGCGCTCGCCGTCCGGGATGATCACGCACTCGACGGTGTCGGGCGCGTCGGTCTCGCCGGGCAACTCGATCAGCAGCTTCTCGGTGCCGTCGGCGGCGAGGTCCGCGGCGCGCAAGCGGCTGTTTCTCAGGCGGTGGCGCTGCCGCAGGGCGTCGCGCAGACGCTGCGGCACGTTCCGCATGTCGTCGAAGTCCTCGACGCCGTGCTTCCACAGCCAGTGAGCCACCTGGCGCGCCTGGAACCGCTTGCCGCCCAGTGCGACGACCACGGCCGCCAGTTGTTCGTCGTCGAGGTCGGTCAGCGCGTCGGCGCCGGTGCTCACGCCGAATCGCGCTTGGGCTGGGGCAGGTTGCCTTTGTCCGGCTCGCCGGCGGCACCCTGCTTGGGGCCCTTCTTCTTCCGCTTCTTCTTGCCGCCCAACCGCGGTGGATCGAGCTGGTGCTGCGGGCCGCGCGCGAGCGCTGCTTTGACGTAGTCGCCGGTGATCTCGACGGTCTCGCCCTTGCGGCTGCCGATGTCGTAGCGCAGATCGAGCAGAACCTCCTCGAACATCGTGCGCAGCGAGCGCACGCCGGTTTCGCGCCGCATGGCCTCGTCGGCGAGTACGCTCAGCGCCTCGTCGGTGAACTCGAGCTCGACGTTGTCGAGTTCGAACATCGCCTTGTATTGGCGCACGAGCGCGTTCTTCGGCTGCGTCATCACGCTGAGGATCTCCGCGTGCGTCAGCGAGCGCATCGGCACCATCACCGGCAACCGGCCGACGAACTCGGGGATCATGCCGAAGTCGATCAGGTCCTTCTGGTCGAGGAACGGCATCAGCCGGTCGCGTTCGGCCTGGCTCGTCACCAGCGGCTGGCCGTCCTGGTCGGTCAGGGCTGCGGCGTCGTCGCCGGCGGCAAAACCGATGACCTTCTGGCCGAGGCGGCGGGCGATGAAGTGCTCGATGCCGTGGAAGGTGCCGCCACACAGGAACAGGATGTGTTCCGTGTTGACCTGGATGTAACTCTGCTCGGGGTGCTTGCGGCCGCCCTGCGGGGGCACGTTGGCGACGGTGCCTTCGAGGATCTTCAGCAGCGCCTGCTGCACGCCTTCGCCGGACACGTCGCGGGTGATCGAGACGTTGCTGGTAGTGCGGCCGATCTTGTCGATCTCGTCGATGTAGATGATTCCCTGCTGGGCCCGTTCGACGTCGAAGTTGGCCGATTGCAGCAGCTTCAGCAGGATGTTCTCGACGTCCTCACCGACGTAGCCGGCTTCGGTCAGCGTGGTCGCATCGGCGATCGCGAACGGCACGTCGAGGATGCGGGCCAGCGTGCGCGCCAGCAGCGTCTTGCCGGAGCCGGTCGGCCCGACCAACAGGATGTTGCTCTTCTCGAGTTCGAGGTCCGGGTTGTGGTAGCGCGCGTGCAGCCGGCGGTAGTGGCCGTAGACGGCCACCGCGAGCACCTTCTTGGCGCGTTCCTGGCCGACGACGTAGTCGCCGAGGCGCGCGACGATCTCGTCGGGCGACGGCACCTTGTCCTTCAGCACCAGATCCTTGACGAAGGTCGGCGGCCCCGAGTTGCGCGTCTTGCGGTCCTCTTCCTTGAGGATCGTGTTGCAGATCTCGATGCACTCGTTGCAGATGTAGATTCCCGGCGGGCCGGAGATCAGCGACTGCACGTGATGTCGCGACTTCTCGCAGAACGTGCACCGTTCCACCGACTTGCCCTTGCCTGCCATCTGTCTATTCGTCCGCGTGGGCGCCCGTCCGCGTGAGGACCGTGCGCGTGAGTACCGGAGTCACCGAGCGCACGTCACACGCGCGCCGCCGGTGTGCATCCCCGGTTGTGGTCCCCGGATTGTAGCGATTCCAGGGCGCGTCTTCACGGCCTCACTTGGCCGACTGCACGATCTCGTCGACGAGGCCGTATTCCTTGGCTTCCTCGGCGCCCATGAAGAAGTCCCGGTCGCTGTCCCTGGCGACCTCCTCGACGTCCTTGCCCGAGTGGTGGGCGAGGATCTTGTTGAGGGTGTCCTTCAGGCGGAGGATCTCGTCGGCCTGGATCGAGATGTCGAGCGCGGTGCCGCCGACGCCGCCCCACGGCTGGTGGATCATGATGCGCGAGTTCGGCAGCGCGTGCCGCTTGCCCTTGCTACCGGCCGCGAGCAGCACGGCTCCCATCGAGGCCGCCTGACCGATGCAGTAGGTCGCGATCGGGCACTGCACGAACTGCAGGGTGTCGTAGATCGCGAGCCCGGCGGTGACGCTGCCGCCCGGCGTGTTCAGGAACAGGTTGATGTCCTGGTTCTTGTTCTCCTTCTGCAGGAACAAGAGCTGGGCGATGACCACGTTGGCGACGCCGTCGTCGATGGGCGTGCCGATGAAGACGATGCGGTCTTCGAGCAGACGACTGTAGATGTCGTAGGCGCGCTCCCCGCGGCCGGTCTTCTCGATGACGGTGGGGATCGTGTACATGTTGGCGTGGCTCATGGGTCTGGGCTCCTGTCCGTCCCCCCGGTAGCAGCGGGAGTAGGGTGTCAGCGGCTGGGCGTCAGCCCTCTGTCTTGTCGACGGTCTGCTTATCGACGATCTTGCCGTTCTCTCTGAGGAATTCGCGCACCTTGCGTTCGAGGAGGGCCAAGCGGAGTTCGCCCAGTCGGTTCTCGGATTCCAGGTGCTGGCGCACCTGGGCGGCGGTGATGCGCTGTTGCTCGTTGCTGTTGGCGGCGGCGATCTGCTCGAGTTCCGCCTGTTCGTCGGCCGGCTCGACCTGCAGGCCCTGCTGCTGGGCGATCGCCTCGATCAGGAAGAACAGCAGCACCCGCCGCTCGGCATCCTGTTGGGCCTCGGCCTTCGACTCTTCCAGCTTGTTCCGGATTTCTTCTTCACCCAGGCCCTGCTCCTGCAGCCGCTGGGCGAAGGCCCGCAGCGACGCCTCCTGCTGCTCCTCGACCAGGGACGGCGGCAGCGGGATCTCGGCGGCCTTGGCGAGCTGATCGAGTGCTGCCTCTTCCTGGCGTTGCTTGCCGAGCCGCGTCTTCTCCGCCGAGATGCGCTCGCGCAGGTCCGCGCGCATCTGCTCGAGGGTCTCGAACTCCATGCCCTTGGCGAGCTCGTCGTCGATCGGGGGCGGCACCACGCGCATCACCTCGTGGAGATGCACGCGCACCTTGCCTTCCTGGCCGCGAACCGCCTCCTTCTCGAAGTTGTCGGGGAACGTGATCGGCATCTCGACGGTCTCCCCGGCCCGCTTGCCGATCAGCGCTTCGGCGTAGGCATCCTGGTCGA
>DRKG01000456.1 GCA_011051855.1 bacterium
CGCCGGGCGGGGCCGACCGGGTGACCCTGGCGGTGCGCGCCCTCGACGCCGTGCCGGGAGCCGACTGGGACGCCGCGCGGTGGGTAGCCACCGCGACCGCAGCCCCCGAGCCCGGCGGCAAACGCGTCGCGACCTTCGTGACCTGCATGGCCGACGGCGAATACGAGCTGGTCGCGATCGCTCCCGGCGAACTGCGCGGCTCGCTGCGGGTGGGCTACGGACCGGGCCTGGATGCGCCGGTGACCGTGGAGTTGCGTCGCCGCTGAAGCCGCCGCGTTGCCAAGTTGCGACACGCCCGGCGCCGCCCGGGGCAGGCCCGCCGGCGCCGAGCGTCGTAAGCTGCCGCACGGAGTCGCCCCTCCCCAAGCCCATGCTGCGTCCCATCCTGTTGCTTTCCGCCCTCGCCACGGCGCCGACCGCGCAGACCCCGGTGTTCACGAGTTCCGCGGTCGAACGACTGTCGTGGCGTCCTCTCGGCCCCGCCAACCCGATGGGCCGCATGACGGCCATCGCCATCCACCCCGACCGCCAGAACACCTGGTTCGTCGGCACCGCCGGCGGCGGCGTGTTCTGCACGCGAAACGCCGGCACCACCTTCGAGTGCGTGTTCTCGGACCATGGCTCGGCGTCGATCGGCGACGTCGCCATCGCCCCGAGCGATCCGGACGTCGTGTGGGTCGGCACCGGTGAGGAGAACGCCCGCAACTCGGTGCAATGGGGCGACGGGGTCTACAAGTCCACCGACGGCGGTCGCACGTTCACCCACATGGGCCTGCGCGAGACCTTCCAGATCGGCCACATCGCGATCCATCCCCGCGACCCCGACGTCGTCTACGTGGCGGCGCTCGGGCGGCTCTGGGGTGAGAACCCCGAACGCGGAGTCTTCCGCACCCGCGACGGCGGCGAACACTGGGAACGCGTGCTGCACCTCGACGACCGCACCGGCTGCGTCGATGTGCGCCTGCACCCGGCCGACCCCGACACCGTGTTCGCCTGCCTCTACGAGCGCCGCCGCGACCGCTTCGACGGCAACGATCCAGCGGTGCGCTTCGGCGAGCACGCAGGGCTCTACAAGAGCATCGACGGCGGCGAGAACTGGAAGCTGCTCACCGAAGGCCTGCCCACCTGTCGCTGGGGCCGCAGCGGCATCGACATCCTGCAGAGTGACCCGGACACGATGTTCGCGATCATCGAGACCGAACGCAGCGGGTGGCAGAAGGGCGACCGCAAGGACCGGCTGGCGAGCGATCCGCCGGACGAGGGCGAACGCGGCGATACCCGCCAGCGGCGACCGGCAAGCGGGCGCGGCGCGCGCGGCAGCGCCGTTATGGGCATCGGCGGCAGTGGCCGCCAAGGGCGCGGCCAGCCCGCCGGCGCGGTGCTCGACGAAGTCCGCGAAGGCGGGCCCGCCGACCGGGCCGGTCTGCGCCCCGGCGACCGCATCGTCGCCATCGACGACGAGCCGGTCACCAGCTATGCCGACTTGATCGAAATCGTGCACGACTCGCGGGCCGAGCAGGTGCTGAAGGTCGCATTCGTGCGCGAGGCCGAACGCCGCGAAGTCGAGGTGACGCTGGCGGCGCGGGTGCATCCGATGATGCGCATGGCCGGCCGGCCGGGCGGCCCCTTCTCGGGGCGTCTGTTCGGCCAGCTCGCCAACAAGCAGAAGCACCAGGGCGAACTCGGCTACGAAACCGGCGGCGTGTTCCGCAGCGACGACCGCGGCGAAACCTGGCGCCGCCTGAACAGCCTGACCGAGCGGCCGTTCTACTACTCGGTGATCCGCGTCGATCCGCGCACACCCGACAACATCTACTGCGTCGGCACCACGCTGTGGGCCAGCCACGACGGCGGCGAGAAGTTCGCCGGTATCAACCGCGGCATCCACGTCGACTTCCACGCGATCTGGGTCGACCCCGACGACGGCGAGCACCTGATCGCCCTGTGCGACGGCGGCGTCAACGAAACCCGCGACGGCGGCCGCAACTGGCAGGTGCACGCCGGCTTCTCGGCGGCGCAGTATTACGACTGCGCGGTCGACAACGCGCTGCCCTACAACGTCGTCGGCGGCCTGCAGGACAACGGCACGTGGGTGGTGCCTTCCCGCACGCGCTACCGCGACGGCATCACCACCGCCGACTGCTACCGGATCTGGAGCGGCGACGGCTTCGGAGCGCAGGTCGATCCGCTCGAACCGCACATCGTGTTCGCGACCAGCCAACACGGTGCCGCCGGCATCTACGACACCCGGAGCGGCGTGCGGATCCGGATGACGCGCAACCGGCCCGCCGACGGCAAGCGGCCGCGGTTCAACTGGGACGCGCCGTTCATCCTGTCGCCACACAATCGGCTGACGGTCTACCACGCCGGCAACTACGTGTTCCGCGGCGAACGCCACAGCCACCTCGACAACACCGCAGCGCGGCCGGATCTCGTGCCGATGCACGACGCGCGGCAACTGCGCATGCGCTGCATCTCGCCGCGACTCGGAGCTGGCGAACGGGGCACCGCCACAGCCATCGCCGAGAGTCCGCTGGTGCCGGGCCTGCTCTACGTCGGCACCGACGACGGTGCACTGTGGCGCACCGACGACGGCGGCCGCGAGTGGCAGCGCATCGACGCGGGCCTGCCGCTCGACGAGCTGCTCTACGTCAGCGACATCGTGCCCTCGCACTTCGGCGACGATCGCGTCTACCTGACCCTCGACGGCCACCGCAGCGACGACTTCCGCACCCACGTCTTCGTCAGCGAGGACCGCGGCGGGAGCTGGCACGACCTCGGCGAGACGCTGCCCGGCACC
>DRKG01000457.1 GCA_011051855.1 bacterium
CGGGGAGATCGCGCCGAACGAACCGTTCTTCAGCGGGTTCGTCTACAAGGTCGCGGCCAACATGGACAAGATGCATCGCGACCGGATCGCGTTCCTGCGCGTCACCTCCGGGCGATTCGAACGCGGCATGTCGGCAAAGCACCTGCGCATGGGGCGCGACGTGCGCCTGTCCCACCCCCACCGCTTCTTCGGGCAGGAACGGGTGTCGATCGAGGAAGCGTATCCCGGCGACGTGATCGGCCTGATCAACCCGGGCATGTTCCGCGTCGGCGACGCGCTCAGCAGCGGCCGCACGTTCGAGGTGCGCAACTTCCCGCGCTTTCCGCCCGAAATCTTCGCGCAGGTCGCGCCGCGCGAACCGTCGATGGCCAAGGGTTTCACCAAGGGCCTGCAGCAGCTCGGCGAAGAGGGGGTCGTGCAGGTCTTCTGGCCGCGCTTCGGCGCGCGCGAGCCGATCCTCGGTGCCGTCGGCGAACTGCAGTTGGAGGTGTTCCAGTCGCGCCTGGAAGTCGAGTACGGCGTCGACCTGCGTCTGGACCGCAAGGGCTGGACGCGCGCGCGCTGGATCAAGGACGTCACCGACGAGGTGCTCGAGATCCTGCCGATGGTCGTCAAGGACGAGGCCGACCGCTTCGTCGCCCTGTTCCACTCGGACTTCGAAATCGACTACGCAAAGTCGCGCTACCAAGGTCTCGAGCTGTTCGAGACACCGCCGAGCGAAGAAGACCTCGGCTGAGATCAGCCCTTCTTGCGCTTGCCGCCGCGCCTGCTGGGGCGGAGCACTCCGTCCGCGACCCTGGCTTCGGCGCGCTGCAGGGTGTCCTCGATCTGTTCCCACATCGGCACGTAGTCCTGCACCTCCCGGCGGCGCAGGCCGTGGCCGTCGACCTCGAACGCGTCGGCCGGGAAGGTCACGTCGCATTCGACCTTCTCGACGGTGATGGACTGCACCACCTCTTCGCCGACGAAGAACCGCGCGTGCACCACCGCGCGGTCCGCGTCGCGCACGAACACCTCGACGCGGTCGGCAGCCGGCAGCTCCGGATCCCGTTCGTCGAGCCCCCGACGGCGCGCCCCGCGCAACCACCGGCCGGGCTGCCCGGCGTGCTCCCCGGACTCGACCGCGAGTTCGAAGGCGCGATCGAGGTCGCGCACCAGCCCGCTGCCGAGCGGCGAACGCGCGCGGCCGTCGGCCATGCCGGGCAGGTCGCTGCGGTCGAGCACCTCGCCGGCCCACTCCAGATCCTCGACCGTCGCCGCATCGAGGTGCAGGAACACCGCCCCGAACGCCGGCCCCTCTTCGAACATCACGATGCCATCGTCGCTGCGCGCGGCGGCCATGTGCCCCCGCAGCCCGTCGCCGAACGAGTATTCGAGGCTGCTGAAGGTGCGCGCCGGCGCACCCGGCTGTGTCCCGCGCAGGACACGCACCTCGCCGCGAGTCTGGACGAGCACGCCGCCGGGCAGGCGACTCTCGGTCACCATCGCCAACCGCAGGCTCCGCAGCGCCTGTTCCGCCTTTGCAATCTCTGCCGCAACCTTCGATGCAGCCGAGACTTGCGCAGAAGCCTCGGATTGCCGCGCGGCCTCCTGGGCCAGACCAGCCACCGACGTGGACAAAGCGGCAGCGAGAACGATGCAAGCGGTACGGTTCATGCTCGCCGGCATCGTAGCCGGGGCGATCCCTCCGCCCCAGTCCCATCGAACCGACGCGACCGAGAACCACCATGGCGACCCGCCCGACCGCTCCGTTCCTGCTGTTCACGGCCACCCTGCTTGCTGCCGCCGGCGCCACCGGCCAGGGCCACGTCGAACTGCGCCTGAACGACGGCCGGGTCGTGGTCGGCAAGGCCCGCCTGCAGAACGAGACCTACCACGTGCGCACCCGCGACGGCGACGTGCAGGTCGCCAAGCGGTCGGTGATGCGCTTGCGCGACCAGCGCGAACTGCAGACGACCCTCAAGGAACTGGCGAAGAAGAACGGCGACAGCGCGTTCGCCCTGGTCCATCTCGCCCGGCGGGCGCGCGCGTTCGGGCTCGAGCGCGAAATGTGGCGCTACCTCGATCGCGCCGTCGAACGACTGGCCGCCGATGGCACCGCCGCCACCACCGCCAGCACCCGCCTGCTGCGCGACTTCCTCGCCCAACTCGAACCGGAACTGCTGCCGCGAACGCTGCGCCAGGCTCCACCCCACAAGCGCATCGAGGCGCTCTTGCGCTCGTTCCGGGCCGACACCGGCCCCGGCCGCGCGGCGGCGCTCGAAGAGCTGCTGGTGCGCGAACCGGCGGCCGACCAGTTGCTGCGGGTGCACGCCCGCCGCAACGCGAGCCCGCGCCAGCGCATCGCCGCGCTCCGCGCCCTGCAACGGCGCAAGGTCGCCGGCAACGGCCGCTTCGTGTTGCGCACGGCGGTGCTCGACCGCAACCGCGACGTGCGCAGCGCCGCCGTCACACTCGGCAGGAAGGGGCTCGCCGCCGACGACGTCACCTACATGACCGGCGGCCTCGCCCACCCCAACCCGAAGGTGCGCGTGCGCACCGCCGAGGCGCTCGGCCAGCTCGGCCACCCCGCCGCGATCCGACCGCTGGTCCAAGCCGGCCCGCACGCGGCCAGCGGACTCGCCGCCGGCAACGACGGCGTGACCACGCGCGCCCACGTCGCGTTCCTGCAGCAGACCGCCTACATCCGCGACTTCGACGTCGAGGTCGCGCAGGCTGCGTTCATCGCCGACCCCCGCGTCGACGTGCTGCAGAGCGGCTCGGTGCTCGATGTCGAGGTCGCCGGCGTCTACCAGGTGCGCAGGATCGTCAAGGCCTACCGACGCGCCCTGAAGCAGCTCGCGGGCAGCGACCCCGGCGCCGACCCGCGCCGCTGGGCCGAATGGCTCGCGAAGCTGACGCCGAAGTCACGGCCGGCCCCCACCGGCAAGCACTGACGCCATTGCGCTGTTCTGCGACCCACGCGGCGCTACGATCGGTGCGCCGCAATGCCATCGAACTCGCAGATCTGTGTCGTCGGTCTGGCCGTAATGGGCCAGAACCTCGCCCTCAACATCGCCCGCAACGGCTTCCCGGTCACGGTCTACAACCGCTCGTTCGGCAAGACCGAGGCGACCCTCGCGCGCTCGCAAGAGGGGTTTCGCATGGTCGGCGCAAAGACGCCGGCCGAGGCCTGCGCAACGCTGGTGCGCCCGCGCAAGGTGCTCCTGCTGGTCAAGGCCGGCGCCCCGGTCGACGCGACGATCGAGACGTTCCTGCCGCACCTGCAACCCGGCGACATGATCATCGACGCCGGCAACAGCCACCCCGACGACACCGAACGCCGCTCGCTCGATCTGCACCAGCGCGGCTTCCGGTTCGTCGGCATGGGCGTCAGCGGCGGTGAGGAAGGGGCGCTGAACGGCCCCAGCCTGATGCCGGGCGGCGAGCGCAGCGCCTTCGACGAGCTGTCGCCGATCCTGCAGAAGATCGCTGCACAGGTAGACGATGGCCCGTGCGTCACGCACGTCGGCACCGGTGCCGCGGGGCACTTCGTCAAGATGGTGCACAACGGCATCGAGTACGGCGACATGCAGTTGATCGCCGAATGCTTCGACCTGATGAAGAACGTGCTCGGCATGTCGCACGCGCAGATGGCCGACGCGTTCGCCGAGTGGAACCACGGCTTCCTCGAATCGTTCCTGATCGAGATCACCGAGCGCATCCTGCGCGCCGAAGACCCCGAGACCGGACGGCCGATGGTCGAGGTGATCCTCGACAAGGCCGGCCAGAAGGGCACCGGCAGGTGGACCAGCGAAATCGCGCTGCGCTACGGCGTTCCGGTGCCGACGATGCAGGCTGCGGTCGAAGCGCGCTACCTGAGCGCGATGAAGGCCGAACGCGTGCGCGCCAGCGAGCGGCTCGGCGGGCCCACGACCGACGGCAAGGTCGACGGCGGCCTGCTCGGCGCGATCCGCGACGCACTCTACTGCAGCAAGATCTGCAGCTACGCACAGGGCCTCGACCTGATCGCAAAGGCCAACGCCGACAAGGACTGGGGCGTGAACCTCGGCGAGGTCGCGCGCATCTGGAAGGGCGGCTGCATCATCCGCGCGCGCTTCCTGCAGAGCATCCAGGAGGCATTCCACCGCCAGGGCAAGTTGCCCAACCTGCTGCTCGACGACGGGCTCGGCGGGTTCCTGCAGCAGAACCAGGCGGCCTGGCGCCGCGTCGTCGCCGTCGCCGCCGAACGCGGCATCCCCGTGCTGGCCATGGCCGGCAGCCTGAGCTACTTCGACAGCTACCGCCGGGCGGTGCTGCCGCAGAACCTGACGCAGGCGCAGCGCGACCTGTTCGGCGCGCACACCTTCGAACGCACCGACAAGCCGGCCGGCGAGTTCTTCCACCACGAGTGGTGACGGGCCGAGCGGGCCGCCACGCATTGCGACTACGGCAATCGGCAGGCAATGACCGATAAGGTGCGGCATGAGCTGGACAATCCGCAACAAGGTCCGCCTGCTCGCCGGCATTGGCCTCGTCCTGGTGGGGATCCTCGGGGCCGTATTGTGGCAGTCGACCGCGTCCGCGAGCGCCACCGTCGCCGCACTCGGCCGTGCCAACGCCGCCATCCGCAACCAGGTGGAGGCCGACATGATGCACGAAGCCGTGCTCGGTGACGTGCTGTCGGCGATGCTCGCCGAAGGGGAGGGCGAACGGGCCGCGGCGACCGCGTCCGCGCAGGAGCACATCGCGGAGTTCTTCGCGCGCGTGCAGGCCAACGTCGACCTCGACCTGCCGCCCGCTCTGCGCGCCACCGCCGAAGAACTGTTGCCGCTGGTGCGCGAGTACGACCGCGCGGCCGCGCAGACGATCCAAGACGCGCACTCGGGCCTCGCCACCGCACGGGCCAGTCTGCCCGAAGTTCGCGCCGCTTTCGCCGAACTCGAGGACGCGATGGAGCGGGCCAGCGACCAGATCCAGGACTTCGCCCAGTCCGAGCAGGCGGCCGCCGACGCGGCACTCGCGGACGACGACCGCACCGGCATCCTCGTCGTCGCTGTCGCGCTGGTGGCGATGCTCTCCGGAGGCTGGCTGCTGTCGCGCAACGTCGCCCGTTCCCTCGACCAGTTGCAGGGCCACGTCGCCCAGCTCCATAGCGGCGACTGCGACCTGAGCCGGCGCCTCGATGCTTCCAGTCGCGACGAACTCGGCCGAATCGCCGCCGGCGTGAACTCGTTCCTCGAACGCATCCAGGAACTGGTGCTCCACATCCACCGCGACACCACGGCCCTGCTCGACGAAGCGCGCAGCCTGTCCTCGACGTCTTCGGCACTGGCCGCTGGCTCGGAACAGACCAAGGCCCAGTCGGCACAGGTCGCAGCCGCCGCCGAGCAGATGTCCGCGTCGTTCGAGGAGATCCGCGGCGCTAGCGACATCACCGCCGACCACATCCGCAACGTGGTCGCGTCGATCGAGGCGATCGGCGGCAATATCGCGCAGGTCAGCACCAGCGCCGAGGACGCGCGACAGATCTCCGGCACGGCGATGCAGTTGACGACGTCGAGTGACGTGCTGATCCGCGAACTCGGGGCGGCGGCCGACGAGATCGGGCGCGTCATCGGCACGATCCAGGACATCGCCGACCAGACCAACCTGCTGGCGCTGAACGCGACCATCGAGGCGGCGCGGGCCGGCGAGGCCGGCAAGGGCTTCTCGGTGGTCGCCAACGAGGTCAAGGATCTCGCCCGCCAGACCTCGGAGGCCACCACCGACATCCGCGAGCGCATCGAACGCATCCAGCAGGGAACCCAGCAGACCGTCGCGCGCATGGGCGAGATCAGCGGCGTGATCGAACAGGTCTCGACCGCATCGCAGGACATCGCCAAGCAAGTCAGCGAGCAGCGCTCCTCGGTGGACACGATCACCACCGACGTGACCGACGCGGCCCAACGAGTCGAACACCTGCGCTCCGCGGTCAGCGAGTCGACGCAGGCCGCCACCGACATCACCCAGAGCATCGCCGAAGTCGACTCGGCCGCGCGCACCTCGAGCGAAGGGGCCGAGGTCACCCGGCGCGCGGGCGTCGAGATCGAACGGCTCGCCGTCAGCCTGCAGCAGCACCTGTCGCAGTTCGGCGGGTGACGGCCCTAATCCTTCGCCTTCTTCGGCGCGGCCTTCGCCGGCGGCGACAGCACCTTCGCGGCCGCGGCGATCTTCGCCTCGACTTCGGCGATGCTCACGCCGGCGGCCTTCAGCGCGGCGAGGCGCTGCTGCACGGCCGCAAGCCGCGGGCGCAACTGTGCCTCCTGGGCCGCGGCACCCTCCGTGGCCTTCGCGACCTCGCCGGCCAGCGCCTTGATCCGGGCGTTGGCGGCCTGGATCAACTGTTCCTGCTGCGCGATCTGCTGCTCGAGCGCACGCAGCGGGGCCAACTGCCGTTCGATCTCAGCCTGACGCTGTTGCGCGACCTGCAACTCGCGCTCCTTGGCGTGCAGCCGGTCGAGCTCGCGCAACAGATCGCGCCGCGCGACCCGCAGCTGCGACGCCGCCCGCACCGCATCGAGACGGGCCCTGGCCGTCTGCTCGAGCGCCTCGGCGCGCGATTCCCGGTGCAGTTCGAGTTCCCGCTCCTGCGCTTCGCGCTCGGCCCGCAGGGCACCCACCCGGCGTGCCCGGCTGGACCGCAACAAGGTCGTCTCGCGCTCGTTCGCGCAGGCCGCGAACGACAGCGCGACAAACCCGAGGACGACGGACGGAATCCTGTGCCGGTGCAGGAACGGGCTGGCTATCATCTTCGCCCCATTGAACCACAGAACGCCGCGCGACCCGCCGGCGGCTCCCATTCGAATGACCATGGAACGCACTCTCATCCTGCTCAAGCCCGACTGTGTCCAGCGCGGCCTCGTCGGCGAAGTCCTCGCCCGCTTCGAGAAGAAGGGGCTCAAGATCGCCGCGATGAAGCTCATGAAGATCACGCCCGAGCTGGCCGCCAAGCACTACGAACAGCACAAGGAGCGGCCGTTCTACGCGGGCTTGGTGAAGTTCATGACCAGCTCGCCGGTGGTCGCCCTCGCCCTCGAAGGCATCGGGGCCATCGCCGTCTGCCGCAAGATCATGGGCGCGACGTTCGGCTCGGACGCCGAGGCGGGCACGATCCGCGGCGACTTCGGCGTCAGCCGCAGCTACAACCTGGTGCACGGCAGCGACTCCCCGGAAGCCGCCGCCCGCGAACTCGAGCTGTTCTTCCCGGAAGGTATCTGCGAATACGACTACGCCGCCTACAACTGGATCTATGATCCGGTCGAGGAACTGAAGCGTTAGCCCGATCCATGCCCGCGCCGAGCAGTCGTGGCCTGACGGCGGCCGAACTCGGCCTCGCCGTCGCCGAGCTGCGCACGCTCTGCCCCACCACCGTGCGCGACGCCGCCTGCCTGCTCGGCACCGGCGGACACGAGGACCTGCTGCTCGTGCTGCAAGCCGACGCGACGGCCGCCAAGGTGTTCGTGCACATCGCACTGGGCGGCACCCGGGCGCGCGTCACCACCACGTCGCGCCGCTTCGGGCGTGAACGCCGCGCCAGCGGGCCGGCCGCCGACGCGCTCGCGCGCGACCTGCGGGACGCGGTGTTGCGCGAACTGCTCCACCCCGCCGACGAACGGCGGTGCACATTCGTGTTCGCCGGGCCGGCCGGCGACCGCCGCCTCGAAGTCGAGTTGTTCGGCGCGCGCGGCCTGTGGGCGCTGTGCGCGGGGGACGGCACCATCCTGACGATGTCGCGCGCCATCGCAACCGCAGTGCGCACCCTGCACCGCGGCGACCGTTACCGGCCACCGCCCCCGGCGCCAGCGCGCACGTCCCCGAATCCCGCGTGCGTGCGCTTCGCTGCACCGGTGCTCGCCGCGATCGACGGGCACTTCACCGCCCTCGACAAGCAGCAGGAACGCGCCGACAGCGAAGGCGCGGTGCGCCTCGCCGCGGAACGGGCGCAGCGCCGCGCCAGGCACAAGGCCGACGGGCTGCGGCGACAACTGTCGGACCCCGAGCGCGGCGACCGCCTGCGACGGACCGCCGACCTGATGCTGGCGTATGCCCACGACGTCCCGCGAGGTGCGCGCAGCATGGAGGTGCCGGCAATCGACGGCGACGGCACGACCACGATCGACCTCGACCCGAAGCGGCCGGTGGCGGCGCAGGCCAACGCGCTCTACGACAAAGCGCGCCGACTCGACGACGGCCGTGAAGTGACCGCGCGCCGACTGTCCGAGGCCGACGCCGAACTCGCCGAACTGGAAGCGATCCTGACGCTGCTGCGCGCCGCCGACGACGACCGCATCGAACGGGCGCGCGCTCGGCTACAGGCACTCGGGGTGCTGCCACAGACACCCGCAGGCAAGGCCGGGCACAAGCGCAACGACGTCAAGGTGCCGTTCCGCCGCTACACCTCCGCCGAGGGCTACCCGCTGTTCGTCGGCCGGAACAACCGCCAGAACGACCAACTGACGATGCGTTACGCCAACGGCAACGACCTGTGGCTGCACGTCGGCGGCGGCCGGGCCGGATCGCACGTCGTCGTGCGGTTGCCGAAGAACAAGACCGCCAGCCTCGAAACCCTGCTCGACGCCGCGACCCTGGCCGTGCATTTCAGCAAGGCGCGCGGCGAACCGCGCATCGACGTGATCTACACGCAGCGCAAACACATCCGCAAGCCCAAGGGCCTGCCGCCGGGGGCCGTGGTGCCATCGCAGACCAGGACCGTGACGGTCGCGCACGACCCACAGCGGCTGCGCCGTCTGCTCGACGGGGCCGTGAACGACTGAAACCCGTCAGCGGCTCATCGTCCGAACAGCAGCACCGGCTCGTTGGCGTGCAGATCGTCCTCGGTGCCGAGCCGCCCGTCGGGGCCGGCGCTGATGGCGCGCCAGCGGTTCTTGCGCTCGCGCTGCAATACGTAGTCGCGACCCCACGGATCCGCGAACGGCCCCTGGAACGGCTTGCCGTCCGCCCCCTGCAAGGTCGCGAGCTCTCGCGCCGTCTTGGGCAGCGAATCGTCGCCGTGCACCGCTCGCCAAGCTGCCCCCTGCTTCGCCAAGCGCCGCAGTTCGAGCTTGCAGCGGCGCCGCCGCGCCAACTCGGCGGCGCGCTCGCGCGCGTTCGCCGGCGCCTTGCAGTCCCACGCCTGGAGCCACTCGTGGCCGACCTTCTCGAAGCCGAGGTCCTCGACCAGACGGCGCTCCATGTCCGAGAGGTGCGCGGCCCCGTAGTAGATGCCGATGCGCCGGTGCCCCTTGCCGAGCTCACGTTCGAGCACCTGCAGACACTTCTGGTTGCGCCCTTCGAGCAGCGTCGAGCCCTCGCCGCCGGCCGCGAGCATCTCCATCTGCTCGAGCTGCTGCGCGAACTGCACCCGCATGCGATGGCGCCCCTCGCCAGTGCGGAACGCCTCGACCAGATCGAGCTCCTCGGGCTTGCCGCCGGCGTTGCGCTCGGCCTGCTCGCGCTGGTAGTCCATGCCGTGCACCATCATGTCGAACATGATCGACAGCAGGCTTTCACCGCGCTCGGCCATGCTCGCCTCGAATTCCTCGGGCGTCATGTCGGCGTGCACGAAGTTGGCCGCTTGGTAGTCGATCTCGTCGAGTTGGAAGGTCAGTTCGAGCCCGCTCTTCAGCGCGTTCTGCAGCATGCCGATCGGGTTGAACCCTTCCTGCACGCGGTTCGGCTTCGGCCGGTAATCCTCGGGGCCGACCAGTTCGTAGAGCAGCACGTCGCAGGTCGAGAACCGCTTGTTGAGTTGCTGGTAGCACACCCGATCGGCGATGTGCACGGCCCCGTAGAAGATCACCTTCACCGAACCCTTCTGGTAGGTCGTGATCGCGGTATCGAGGTGGCCGCCATCGCCGACCTTGACGAAGCGCACGAAGTCGCTGGGCACTTGGTGCGGATCGTCGCTCGGCGCCTTCGTCCAGGTCTCGGGGGGCTCCTGCGCGCATGCGGCGACCAACAAGAACCCCAATGCCAACGACGTCTGCGGAACGAATCGCATCCGCCCATCATCGACCGCAGCACGCCACCTCGCAAGGCGAAGCGCGCCCGACCGGTGGCAGCGCCCGCTCGCGCCGATTCAATCTCTCGGCAGGTAGACGTAGATGCTGGCGTCCTTCGGACCGATCCAGCACGGCAGGCGCAGGGCCAGTTCGAAGTCGCGTTCGAGCACGGCCAGCACGTCGGCACCACCGCGTTCCTCCACGAGCTCGGGCCGGCTGATCATCACCGCGAACAGACGATCACCGCGTTCGGCGCCGGCGAGGTGCCATTGCAGATGCGCTTCTGCACCCGGAGCGTGAAAACGCTCCCCTTCGTGGTTGTGGCCGTCGGCCATCATCCAGGAGACGGTCGCGTGCACCTCGACGTTCGGCCGCGGGTCGTGTTCCGACTGGAACCAGTGCTTGCGGCGCAGGTAGTAAAGCACGGTCGGGTGGCTGGTCGTCAACACCCGGAGGCCGCTGCGACCGCGAGTGATGGCCGCTTGGTCGACGAACTGCGCGGCCTCGCGCCAACGCGCCCGCTGACCGTGCTGGCTGCCGAAGTAGTCCACCGTCATGACGACGTAGTCGGTCATCAGCAGTGCCGGCAACAGCAGCGCCGCGGTGAGGCCGGCGCGCCGCAGCGCGACGTCGGCGGTCGCCGCCGCACGCCAGCCGGCCCGTGCGACTTCGGCCACCAACAAACCCACCGACCACACCACCACCGGCAGGGTGCAGATGCCGTAGCGCGCGGTGACCAGCGCCACCTGGCCGCCGACCGACACCATCACCGCCATCGGCACCAACAACAGGCAGCCCAGCAGCAGCGCGCGTTCCCGACCGAGCGCGCGCGGCGCGAGCAGCAGCGCGAGGCCGGCGGCCAGCAGCGTCGACGGCCGGAAGAAGTAGGCGACCGTCTCGAACACATGCGGCAGCGATGGCTTGGCCTTCGCCCCGAAGAAACCCTCGAAGCCGAGATGGTCCCGGATCCACCCGGGCAGTGGCCACACCACGAACGCCGCGATCAACAGCACCGGCCACCAACGCAGGCGCTCGCCGCGGCCGGTCGCCCAGCGCACGAGAAGGTAGCCACCGAACGCCACCGCCAACATGCCCGCCGTCGGGTGGCTGCCGACCCCGAGCAAGAGCCACCAGAACGCCAGCAGCAGGTCACGGACGCGCCGCGACCCGAGCCACACGTGCGCCCGATGGATCGCCAGCGTCGACAGCAGGATCACGACCACGTAGCCGCGCGCGTTCTGGCTCCAGAACAGATGCCACGGATGGAACGCGAGCAACCCCGCGGCGAGCACCGCGGGCCCCGCACCGACCAGCCTGCGGCCGCAGATCGCGACCACCGGGATGGTCACGATCCCCGCCAACGCGAACGGCAGCCGCATCGACCACTCGTCGTAGCCGAGCACGCCAGCGCCGTAGAGCAAGCGCAGCAGCAGGAACGTCAACCCGTACTTGACGCGGTCGGTGGCGAGGAACCCGTTTTCGCCCGACAACGGCATCGTCGCATCGCGCCAAGTGTGCGCCTCGTCGACCCACAGGGACCAGTCGCCGAGGCAGCTCATGCGCACGGCGGCCCCGAGCACCGTGACCGCCGCGATCGCGGCCAGGTGCCGGCGGGAGAACGGGCCGGGCCGGAAGGTCGTGGCGGACGCGGACTGGGCTGGCATCGACCGGGGCAGGCTATGCGCCCGCACGCGCGGAGCAAACGCGGAACTGGCGAAGCACCGAACCAGCGCGGCGCCACCGGGTCGTTTTCGCAGCGCCCCCTGGGCGCGGCGGGCTCCTGCCGGCACGCTAGTAGCAATGCTCACTCGCAAAGCATGCTTTCTGGTTGCGGCGCTACTGCCGGTGCTCGTCACGCCGGCGACCGCACAGGGACCGGCGCGCGCAGTCGCGCGCGAGGCGATCGTCGACGGCTTCAGCACCGAGTCCGGCGGCTTCCTGCTGGCGATCCCCGGAGTCGCCGACGACTTCGTGCTGTTCGCCGACGGCCAATGGCACAGCGACGGCAACGGCACCGCCACGCTGACGGCCTGGGTGCACCAGGAGTCGGCGTTCGACCGCGCATTCTTCCTCGAACTGCTGTTCCAGCAGCCGGTCTCACCCGGCGACCCGAACTACCCGCCGGCCGGAGCACCGATCGCAACCCTGCAGCCGGCGGCCTACGCCCCGACGGGTCCGGTCGACCCGAGCACGTTCGTCTACTACGCGCAAGTCAGCGGCACGATGACCGGGTTGCGTGCCTTCGATGGCGCGCGCATCGACGTCAGCAACGCCACACCGGCGCAGCTCGGCGTCGGCGCCAACAACAAGAACGTCGGCAACGGCCTCCTGCTCGACCTGACGCTGACCGTGCAGCAGCCGCCGCTCGCAGCCAGCTTCACGCCATCCGGCCCGCTGCAACTGCGTGCCGACCTGCTGCCGTCCCTGCCGCACTGCGCGACCCACGTCGACGGCGACCCCGCCTTCCTCGGCGGCACTCCGGTGCGCATCGGACTCGACCTTCCCGGGGTCGCGAGCGACTACCTGTTCCTGCCGTCGGCGACGTGGGTCGAGGCCGACGACGGCACGGCATCGCTGAACGGCACGCTGCGCAGCCAATCCGACCACCGCGACGCCTGGCAGATCGACCTGCAGTTCACCGGCCGCATCGACCCGGGCGACCCGAGCCACCCGCCGGCCGGCTCGCCGGTGCAACTGTTGCTGCCGGGCTCCTACGCCGCGCAGGGCGGCCCCGTGGATCCCGACCATTGGCGCTACTACACCGCCGTCACCGGCGCGCTCACCGGCCGCGACGACAACTCCGGCGGCCTCGTGCAGGTGTCCCAGGCAAACCCATTCCAGCTCGGCGTCGGCGCGCAGAACGGCAACCTGTATTTCGGCATGAGCGGCGATCTGGCGGTGACCGTCGCGCAGCAACCGACCGGCCGCACGATCGCGCCGACCGGCGGCGCCGAACTGCGCGCGACGTTGGCGACCAGTTGCGTGCTGCCGCCGCCGCAGGTGGCGACCGGCGACAACCAGACGGTCGACAACGTCACCAACTCGGTGTTGACGTTCACCGGCCAGGATCTCGGCTTCGTCGAACAAGCGGCGATCGGCAACACCATCGTCGGGCTCGACGAACGCCAGTGGCTCGACGGCTTCGTGCGCATCGTCGACCACGGCACCCTCGAGTTGTCGATTCCGCAGGGCATACCGGCCGGCTCCTACCCGCTGGCATTCTTGAACCCGACGCGCATCAGCAACCCGCTGACGCTGCACGTGCAGGAGCCGACGACCCCGACGATGGCCACCGAACCCGATCGACTCGTCGGGGAGCCCCAGCACTGGATCACCCACGGCGGTTCCGTCGCCCCGCCGATGCTCGCACTGGTCGTGCTGAGCACGTCGAACCAGCCGAGCACCGCGCCGGGCATCGTCAGCCTGCAGATCGGCAACCAGTTCGCCGAGACGTTGTTGTTCGGGTTCGCCCTCCAGGATCCGCTCAGCAACCTGTCGGTGGTGACGTTGCCACAGGTGCCTGCGGCGTTCGGCGGCGGCACGATCCATTCGCAGGTGGTGCTGTTCGACGGCACCCAGTTCCCGCTGCAACCGACCAACGCGGCGAGCACGACCTACTGACTCGCAAGTGCCGCCGGCCTCTCGGCGGGAGCTTCCTCGTCGCGATCCTCGAGGCCCCGGCATTCGGCCACCGCTGACGAGGCGTTCGACGCAGGCGCAGCGCAACCCCGGCCGGGACTCGTCCGAGGTCGAAGGAACCGTCGACGTCGGTGCGCGCACGGCACGGCGGCTGGAGGCGGTTCCCGCAGGAGACGCGGCAGGGTCGATGCCGCCACCGCAAAGCCTCGCTGCTGCAAAGCCGCACGCAGCCGCTGCAACGCATGTCGCACGCGTTCGCGCACCGTCGGCGCCGACAGTGCGAGCGCCGAACCGATCGCCTGCAAGGTCCACTCGTCTTGCAGGTGCAAGGCGAGCGGCGAACGCAGCTCTTGGGGCAGTGCGGCGATCGAGCCCTGCAGCGCCGCAACCAGGTCGTCGGTCTCGGCTTGGCTGCACGGATCGGGCTCGGTGCGGGTCGGCATGGCGTTCTCCTCGTAGCGGTGACGATGTCGGCTGCAGCGGCCTCATCCGCAGTGACGCGCATCGCACTGCGGATGATGGCCTGATGGTGCTCGCGCACCAGCCGTTCGAACAGTCCCTCGGTCGGTCGGGTCGTCGGCTCGCTCCAGCGCTCCTGTCGGGGCCCTCATGGAGAACCGGCCGCGGGCAGGATTCCGGCGGAATCCGACCCGGCGGACGGCGGCATCAGCGATACGGGAAGAACGCCTGCTCTGCGAAGCTATAGTAACGGTCGGCACCGACGACGACGTGGTCGAGCACCTCGATGCCGAGCAGTTCGCCAGCCGATTTGATCCGGGCGGTCACGCTGTGGTCCTGCTCGCTCGGGCCGGGATCGCCGGACGGGTGGTTGTGCGCGATCACGACCGCCGCCGCCGATTCGCGCACGGCCGGCCCGAACACTTCGCGGGGATGCACCGGCGCCGAATCCACGTTGCCGGTGCTGACGACGTGCAGCCCCATCACGCGATTGCGCACATCGAGCAGCACGACGAAGAAGTTCTCCCGCCGCGAGCCGTGTGCCGTGTGGCGCACGACCTTGGCCACGTCGCCGCCGTGGCGCACCTGGGTGCCCGGTCGGAACGACTCCTCCGCCAATCGCCGCGCCAGCCCGAAGGCCCCGGCCAGCGCCGCTGCGCGCACTGGACCGACCCCCTCGCGCGCCAACTCACGCACGCTGCGCACCGAGATGCCGGCGAGGCCACCGAAGCGGCGCAGCAGCGCCTGCGCCATCTGCTCGGCCGGCTGCCCGCGGTTGCCGGTGCGCAACACCAGCGCCAGACACTCGGCGTCGCTCAGCCGCATCTCCCCCAGTTGCAGGATGCGTTCGCGCGGCCCGCCCCCCGATGACATGCCCGGCAACGTCAGTTCGCTCATGCCCTGTGGTGGGCGACTAGGGGCATCACCGGGAGCGCTGTTCCTCGCGCGCGGCGATCGCCCGCAGCAGCAGGTCCGTGCGCCGATCGCCCGGCGACATCATTTCGGCCGCGCACAGGGCGTCGTCGGGCCGGCCGCAGCGCAGCGCGACCCGCACCGCATGCGCGAGCAGGTCGTCGCGCACGGCCTCGTCGGCGAGCGGATCGAAGTCGACCAGCGCGGCGAGGAAGTCGTGCAACGCCGGGTCGACGCGGTACAGCTCGAAGCGCGTGTGGCCGTGGGTGGTCTCCCCACCGGGCCGCTTCGCCAGACTGACGAACGCCTCGACTCCCTGGCCGAAGTACTCGGCCTCGTTGCTGGCCGCGTAGTAGTCGAGGCAGCGGCGCTCGCTCATCGCCGCCTTGTAGAGCGATCGGATGCGGGCGCGTTGCAGTGGTGTGAACGCGAAGAAGTGCACCTGGTGGGCGACCTCGTGCGCAAACGTGTCGAACCCGAACGTCGCGGCCTCGTCGAGCGCCTCGATGCCGGTCGCGGCGCGGATGCCGCCGACCCCGCGCACGTCGTCCCAGACGCGCCCGTCGAACGTGCGGCGGCCGCGCAGGCTGCGGCGGGCTTCGGCGTCGGTGGTGCGCTCGAGTTCGTGCAGCAGATCATGGTGGCCGCCGACCGCGACCAGCTTGCCGAGCTTGCTGGCGAACAGGGCCGCGGTGCGATCGACGACCGCACGCCGTTCGGCGGACAGCGTGCCATAGCCGGTGACGAACTGCGCAATCGGCAGGTGGCCGACGTCGGGCTTCGGCATCGCCGCGGCAAGCCCCCGGAACGCCTCGTCCTGCATCGCCATGCTGCTGGCGGTGCGCAGCGCAAACAGCGTCTCGCCGAGCAGACGGTGCGCGATCGGGTGGCCGGGCGAACGCTCGAGCACCGCCTGCAGCAACCCGACCGCGCGCTCGCGGTCGCCCGCGGTCAGCGCCTGCACCGCTTGGCGCAGTTCCACCGGGATCTCGACGGTCCGGGGTTCGAGCAGGCCCGAGCCGAGCCGCAGGTGCGCCTCGGCACAACGGCCGTCGAGCGCGATCACGCGCCGGTAGGCGTCGGCCGCATCACCCGGGCGCTGCACCCGGAACAGCGCAGAGCCGCGCGCCGACCACAGCATCGCGGCCGGTTCCGCGACGCGCTGCAGATACGAGCGCGAGCGTCGCACCGC
>DRKG01000458.1 GCA_011051855.1 bacterium
TCACGGTCGCAAACGGCGTCACCGTCGTCACCAGCACCGGCAACAGCTTGACGTAGTAGAGCCCCAGATAGGCGGCCATCGCCACGCCGCCCATCTCCTCGTCGGCAGCCCGCTGCGCGTAACGGCCGAGGTTGTTGAGCAGGTCGGTCAGGACCGCCAGGAACACGAAGAACAACAGCGCCGCACAGAACGCACCCAGCATGATGCGGCCGACGTAGCGGTCGAGCAGGGTCATCGCTTCAACTGCCTCCAGACCACCGGAATGCCGACCGGGATCAACAGCGCCGCCGGCAGCCAGCCGACCCACGGGTTCTGCGTCGAGATCAACAACCGCGCACCCAGCACTTCGCCGAAGTAGAACACCAGCAGCGGCAACAGCGACATCAGCAGCGCGATCACACGCCCGCGGAAGCGCGCCATCTCGCCGATGCAGAAACCGATCGGAGCCAGCAGCGTCGGCATCAGCGCCATCGTACAACGCCGGAACAGGGTGTAGACCGCACGCACCGGATTGCGGTTCACGCCGCGCATCACTTCGGCCAGCAACTGGTCGCTGCGCACGTCCTCGTCCTTGTCCATGCGGCCGCCGCGCGAACCGAGTTCGTCCAGCGGCACGCGGAACGAGAAGTCACCGAGTTCGCGGTCGGCGATCGGGTCGCGCACGCCGCGCAGTTCGACCAGCAGATCCGAGTCGGCGGCCGACTCGGCCAGCGGCGGCAGCGATACACGATCTACGTAGATGATCGACGACTTCATGCGGCGATCGAGTGGCCGCGGCATGTAGAGCGTGCAGCCGACGTAGTCGCCGGTCTCCTGCTCACGGTCCCGGAACGTCAGCAGGTATCCGGTCTCGAGGATCTTGATGCGGTCGCCACCGAGGTTGAGGTTGCGGAAGGCGCTGCGCACGACGTCGGCGATGACGCGGTACTTGCGGAAGTGCACCTCCGGGATCAGGTAGTGGTTGGTGAACGACATGCCGACCGACAGGAAGATGCCGACCAGCACGGCCGACATCATCGGCACCCGCGGCGAGATCCCGGCGGCGCGGATCGCAACCAGCTCCCGATCCTGTGCCGCTCGCGTGAACGTCATCACCGTCGCGATCAAGAACGCGATCGTCAGCAAGTGCGGCAGCGAGTCGAGCGCGAAGAACAGCGTGATCAACGCGGCATCGAGCAAGCCACCGCCCTCGGAACGCTGGATGCCGCGCGAGATCAGCGAGATCAACACGACCGCGAACATCACCAGGAACGTGATCGAGGCGTTGACCGCCAGTTCCTTGAGGTAGTATCGGTGCAACCGCCACATCGCGTCCCCCCATGGTTCCGCAAGGCCCGGCACCGGGCAACCGAGCACTGCAGCATTCCTTCACCGTCGCCAACGGCGCGGCCGCCACGGCTTCGCCGCTGATCGCCGACGCGCTCGCCGAGTTGCTGCACGTCGAAGTGGACGAATGGCCGCAACACGGCCTGGAGCCCATCAAGAGGCGCACCGTGCGCAGCGTCTTTCGCGGCCGCCTCGGCGGCATCGACGTGCACGTCAAGGTGTTCCGCGCCGACACCCTCGCGGATCGCGCGCGCGATGCGGTGCGCACGGGCAAGGGCAGACGCGAAGCCGAGAATCTGCTGCGCGCGCGCGCACTCGATCTGCCGGCGGTCGAGCCGCTGGCCTTCGGCACGGCGCTCTCGGGCGCACACCATTGCAGCCTCCTGGTCACGCGTTCGCTCGCCGCCGAGCCGTTTACGTTCCCCGCAGACGACGGGATCGCGGCGCGAACGGGTGCGCTGCTCCGCCGACTGCACGACCTCGGCGTCGAGCCGACCGACCTGCACCCGGGCAACGTGCTGGTGACCGCCGCCGGCGAACCGATCCTGTGCGACCTGACCTCGCTGCGCCACGCCGGCGAGCTGACGCTGCGCCGCCGCGCCGCCGGCCTGGCGTTCTTCTGCAACCCGATCGACGGCGGCCCCCTCGACCCGCTCACGCGCAGCTTCCGGCGCGGCTACGAGCAGCCCGGTCGTGCCCTACCGGAAGCCTTCCTGGCGGAACTCGCGCGCGCGAGCAGGCGATTGCGCGCCGCCGCCCTGCGTTCGTTCGGGCGGCGCAGCGAACGCCCGTGTCGCCACACCGAGGTCGAACCGCGGCGACGCGCCACGCCGCGTTGGTTCCTGCACCGCGGCGACGGCGGCGTCGACGACGAACTGCAGGCCGCCTGCCGGGCCTTCGATGCCTCGGCCAACGAGCCTCGGCGCAGCGGCCGCCGGGGCGGGATCTGGCTGACCGACGCGTTCGCGGTCAAACGGCGCGATCCGGGCAAAGCGCGCAAGCTGTGGCGCGCGCACTACTGGCTGTCGTTCGCGCGGGTGCCCGCGGCGACACCGCTCGCTCTGTGCCTGGACCGCGGCCAGGGGCTCGTGTTCACGCGCGTCGCCGGACCGCGGGATCTCGCCACCGAGATCGCGACCGGCGCACTCGACGCGGCCGCGATCGCCCGCACGGCCACCGCACTCGGCCACGCGATCGGTCGCCTGCACGGCCACGGCTTGCGCAATCGCGACCTGAAGTTCGACAACCTGGTGCGCGATGCGGACAGCGGCGAAGTGCGCATCGTCGATCTCGACGGCGTCACGTTGCACGCAGCCGACGACACGCGCGGCACCGGCCGCGACCTCGGGCGCCTGCTGGCGGCGTTTCGCACGGCCGGAGAACCAGGCGGCAGCGCGAGCCTGCGCCGGTTCGTGCGCGCCTACTATCGCGCCCGGCGACGTTTGCTGCAGCGCCCGCCGATGCAGCGCATCCTGCGGCGAGCCGAGCAGCGCGCCGGCGAATGGGCCGCGGCACACAACCGATGAACGACACCGCACGCCCTGCCGCCGTCACGTTCGCGCAGGCGGCGATGCCGGTCGGCTTCCTGCTGCTGGTGATCGTCTACGGGCTGGTGCTGCGACCGCTGCTGTTCGGACAGCCGGCGATGCCGATCGAGGTCGTATTCCCGCTGGCTTCGGCGTTCGCCCTGCTGCACCTGCGCCGACTCGGCCACCGCTGGCCCGATCTGCAAGGTGCGATCATCGCACGGCTCGCGCGCGGCATGAGCGGCTTCTTCGTGCTGTTCGCGATCGGGCTGTTGATCGGCAGTTGGATCGTCTGCGGCACAATCCCGATGCTCGTGCACTGGGGCGTGCAAGTGATCGGCCCGACCTGGCTCTACCCGCTCGCATTCCTCGTGCCGGCCGCGTTCTCGACGTTGACCGGCACGTCGTGGGGTTCGGCCGGCACGATCGGCGTCGTGATCCTCGGCGTCGCCCAGTCGCTGGGCGGCGACCTCGCCGTCACCGCCGGGGCGGTCATCGGCGGCGCCTACTTCGGCGACAAACTGTCGCCGCTGTCCGACACCACCAACATGGCGGCACTCGGCGCCGACGTCGACCTGTTCGACCACGTGCGCTCGATGCTGTACACGACGGTGCCGTCGGCTCTGGTCGCGCTGGCGGTCTATGTCGCGGTCGGGATCGTCTCGCCGCCGTCCGGGGGCGAGGTCGCGCTCGAGCCGTTCCTCGCGGCACTCGAAGAGCTGTTCACGTTCCACCCGATCCTGCTGTTGCCCCCGGCGATCGTCCTGTTCGGCTGCGTGCGCCGGTTGCCGACGATTCCGGTGCTCGGTGCCGGCGTGCTCTGCGCCGTCGTGCTGGCGCTTGGGCTGCAACGCTTCGACTCGGCGAGCGTATTCACCTCGCTGACCACCGGATTCACCATCGAAATGGCGCCGTGGGCCGGCTCCGTGCCCGACGAGGTCGCCACGCTGGTCACGCGCGGCGGCCTCTACTCGATGAAGGAAGCGATCTTCGCCGCGTTCCTGGTGTTCTTCTTCATCGGCATGCTCGATCGCATCGACGCGATGGCGATCGTGGTGTCGCGCGTGCTGCGGTTCGCGCGCGGGCAGATCGCAGCAGTGCTGTCCGCGCTGGCCGCTGCCGCGGTCACCAACGCGCTGACGTGCAACCAATACGCGACTTCGTTCATCGTCGGCGACGCCCTGCGCGCGCGGTTCGATGGTGACGGGGTGCCGCGGCACGTGCTGTCACGCTCGATCGAGGACACCGGCACGATGATCGAGCCGCTCTTGCCGTGGCATCCGACCGCGTTGTTCATGGTCGCGACGCTGGGGGTGCCGGTCGCCGACTACTGGCGATGGGAACTGCTGACCCTGGCCAACCTGGTGATCGCACCGCTGTTGGCGATCACCGGGATCGGCTGTGCGTACCGCCAAACGACGGCTCATGCGGACCCGATCGCCGGCGACCGCGGGTAGGCTCACGCTTCGATGACGACCGGCTACATCCGACTCGAAGGCGCGGCCAGCCACAACCTGCGCGATGTGACGGTCGAACTGCCGCGCGGCCGGCTGACGGTGGTCACCGGCGTCTCCGGCAGCGGCAAGAGTTCGCTCGTGTTCGACACCTTGCACGCGGCCGCCGAGCGCCGTTACCTCGAAACGCTGTCCGCACACGCGCGGCGCTTCCTGCAACGCATGCCGGCACCGCCGCTGGCCGCGGCTCGCGGACTGTCGCCGAGCATCGCGCTGGGGCAACGGCGCGCCGGCGATCACGCGCGTTCGACCGTCGGCACGCGTTCCGGGCTGATGGACCTGCTGCGGGTGTGGTTCGCGCGCGCCAACGACCTCGAACCGCGCGAGCTGTCGTTCGTCAGCGCCGGCGCGTGCCCGGAGTGCCGCGGCATCGGCAGTGTCGACGAGGTCGCGCGCGACCTCCTGGTCAAAGACGACACGCTGACGCTACGCCAGGGCGCGCTCGTGCCGACGACACCGACCGGCTACATCGTCTACAGCCAGGTCACCGTCGACGCACTCGACACCGTCTGCCGCGCGCACGGTTTCGACGTCGACACGCCGTGGCGCGAGTTGTCGCGCGAACAGCAGGACGTGGTGTTCTTCGGTTCCGACCGCGTCGAGGTGCCGTTCGGCAAGCACCCGCTGGCGTCGCGCATGAAGTGGCAGGGCATCACCGCGCGACCGCGCGAACTCGGCCACTACCGCGGCATCATCCCGACGATCGCGGACATCCTGCGCCGCAGCCGCAACGAGAACGCGCTGCGCTTCGCCCGCTCGGTGCCGTGCCCTGCCTGTCGAGGCACCCGCCTCGCCGAGCGCGCCCGCACCGCCACCCTCGACGGCACACCGTTTCCCGACCTGCTGTCGTGGCCGCTGCCGCGCCTGCGCGCGTTCTGCGCCGAACGCGCCGGCGAACCGGCTGCGCGCCTCGTGCGCCGACTCGAGATGTTCGAACGCCTCGGCCTGCGGCACCTGGACTGCGCGCGCGCCACCGGCAGCCTGTCCGGCGGCGAACACCAGCGCCTGCGCCTCGGGGCGCTCGCCACCGAGGGGCTGGCCGGCGTGACCTTCGTGTTCGACGAACCTTCGATCGGCTTGCACGCGGGCGAAGAGGAGCAGGTGCTCGACGTGCTCCGCGACCTGCGCGACGCCGGCAACACCGTCGTCGTCGTCGAGCACAGCGAGGCGGCGCTGCGGAGCGCCGATCACCTGATCGACATCGGCCCCGGGGCCGGCGCCGCCGGTGGCCGACTGCTGTTCGCCGGGCCGCCCGCGCGCCTCGGCTCGCAGGCCCCGGCCGACAGCCCGACGCGCCAACACTACGCTGACGGCGGCGAATGGCGCGGTCGCCCGCTGCGCACCCGCCGCGATCTCACCGGGGCCACCTGGATCGAACTCGACGGGGCCGCGGCGCGCAATCTGGTCGACCTCGACGTGCGCTTCGCCACCGCCCGCCTCAACGTCGTCTGTGGCGTCGCCGGCGCCGGCAAGTCGACGCTCGTCGGCGAAGTGCTCGTCCCCGCGCTGCGCGGCGAGTCCCTGGCCGGGCGCGCCCGCGCCGTCCGCGGCGGCGACGCCGTCGGGCAGGTCGTGCACGTCGACCAGTCCCCGATCGGCCGCACCCCGCGCAGCAACGCCGCCACCTACACCGGCGCATTCGACGAGATCCGCAAGCTGTTCGCCAAGGTGCCGCTCGCCGTCGAACGTGGCTTCCGCGCGACGACGTTTTCGTGCAACACCAAGAACGGCGGCCGCTGCCCCGCCTGCGAGGGCAGTGGTCGCGAGGTCGTCGGCATGCACGGGCTGCCGCCCGTCGAACTCACCTGCGCGCAATGCGGCGGCAGGCGCTTCGTCGCCGACGTGCTCGCGGTGCGCTACGCCGATCGCTGGTCGATCACCGACGTGCTCGAAGCGAGCGTCGACGAAGCGCGTGTGATGTTCGCCGACGCACTACCGGTGCGCGCGGTGCTCGATGCCCTGCACGCCGTCGGACTCGGCTACCTGCCCCTCGGACAACCGGCGACGACGTTGTCGGGCGGCGAGGCCCAGCGCGTTCGCCTCGCCGGCGAACTGGCGCGCGGCGGCAGAAAGGCGACCCTGTTCGTGCTCGAAGAGCCCACGATCGGCCTGCATCGCGAGGACGTGCGCGGCCTGCTCACGGCCCTCGACGGCCTGATCGAGAAAGGTCACACCGTGGTGCTGGTCGAGCACGATCTCGACGTGCTGCGCGCTGCCGACCACCTGATCGAGCTCGGCCCAGGAGCCGGACCCGACGGCGGCCGCCTGCTCGGCCAAGGCGACGCGGACTCGATCGTGCAGCTCGACACCCCCACGGCCCGAGCACTGCGTTCCGCTCCGACCGCGTCCCGGCGTGAACCGGCGCCGCCACTACCGCGCATGCAGTTGCGCGGGGTCGCGACCCACAACCTGCGCGACGTCGACATCGACCTGCCGGCCGCGGGCCTGACGGTCGTGACCGGCGTGTCCGGCAGCGGCAAGAGTTCCCTCGTGTTCGACACGCTGTTCGGCGAATCGCGCGCCCGCCTCACCGAACACCTGTCCGGCCACGTGCAACGCCAGCTCGGCGTATCCGGCGCTCGCACCCGCACTCTGCGCACGGCGGACGGGCTGCGGCCGGCGATCGCGCTGCGCCAGCGCACCGAGGCCGATGCCACCGCCGACCGACGCGCGACCGTTGCGACCACCGGCTTCGTGCACCCGCTGCTGCGCACGATGTGGTCGCGCGGTTCGGGCGATCGCCTGCCGGCGGCCGCCTTCTCGTTCTTCCGCCGGGAAGGCGCCTGCCCTACCTGCCGGGGGCTTGGCAGCGTGCGCCGCGTCGACCCGGGCCGCCTGATCGCCGACCCTTCGCGACCGCTGTTCGACGGCGCCTTGGCCGCGAACAAGGTCGTGCGCGCCTACGCCGATCCCGGCATGCGCCACCGCGCGACCTTGCAGGCCGTGGCGCGCGCGAAGGGGATCGAACTCGACCGACCGTTCGCCGCCTTGCCCGCAGCAGCGCAGGCCGCGATCCTGACCGGCTGCGGCGAACAGACCTTCGAGGTCGAATGGCGGCACGATGGCGCCGAGGGCGACGGCCCGCACCGCTTCCGCGCCCCGTGGCCCGGCATTGCCGGCGACATCGACCTGGAGTACGCGCGCCGCGTCGCAAGCGGCTCGAAGGCGCGCCGGGAGCAGTTCGAACAACTGCTCGAAGATCGCCCGTGCCCGGCCTGCCACGGCACCCGGTTGGCCGAGCCCGGCCGGTCGGCGCGGCTGTTCGGCGAGACGCTGCCGGCGTTCTGCGCACGTTCGGTCGCCGCCATCCTGGCCCGCCTCGATCGCGGAGTCGACCTCGAGGAACGTACGCGCACGATCGTCGCCGGCCCGCTGGCCGAAGTCGCCGCCCGATTGCGCCGCCTGCAACAGCTTGGGCTGGGGCACCTCACGCTCGACCGGAGCACCGCCAGCCTGTCGGCGGGCGAGCGCCAGCGCCTGCGGCTTGCGGCCCAGCTCGCGGCGCCGCTGACCGATTGCGCCTACGTGCTCGACGAACCGACGCTCGGTCTGCATCCCAGCGACACGGACCAGCTATTGGCCGCGATCGCGGGCCTGATCGCCGCCGGCAACACCGTAGTCGCGGTCGAACACGACCACCGTGTGGTCGCTGCGGCCGATCACGTCATCGAAGTCGGGCCGGGCGCGGGCGCGCTCGGCGGGCGCATCGTTGCGAGCGGCCCGCCCGCCGAACTGCCACCCGACTGCCGCACGGCTCGGGTGCTCGCCTCGACGCCGACGCCCCCGCGCACGGCACCGCGCCGCCAGGCAACCGAGGCCCTGACGGTCCACGGCGCCCGCCGCCACCACCTGCACGACCTGACCGTGGCCTTCCCGATCGGCTGCATGACGGCGGTCACCGGGGTCTCGGGCAGCGGCAAGACCTCACTGCTGCGCGGCGTCGTCGCCACCTCCGCGCGGGATGGCACAGCCCGCGGCTGTCGCGCCATCGAAGGGCTCGACCGCTTCTCTGCCGTCATCGACGATGGTGCGGCCCGCCGCAGCCGTAGCCGCACCGCCTGCGTCGCAACGCTGCTCGGTTGCTACGGACCGTTGCAGAAGCAGCTCGCCGCGACCGAACCCGCGCGCGCCAACGGCTGGCGCGCCGCCCACTTCGCGCTGCAAGGCCGTTCGGGCGGAGCCTGCCGGACGTGCCACGGCGTCGGGGAAGTGCGCGACGAGCTGGACTTCCTCGGCGCCGGCGCCTGGCACACCTGCGAGGACTGCGGCGGCACGCGCTTCGACGCCGCCACCCGCACCGTCGCCTGGCTGGGCCTGTCGCTCGGCGAGCTGTTTGCGACCCCCCTCGAGCAACTGCGCGAACGCCTACCCGCCCGCGGCCTCTCGGCCCTGCGACGCCCACTCGACATGGCGATCCGGCTCGGCCTCGGCTATCTGCCGCTGGGCCAAAACGCCGAGGCCCTGTCGGGAGGTGAAGCGCAGCGGCTCGCCCTCGCCGCGCACTTGGCGCAACCGCACCCCGAACGCACGTTGTTCGTGCTCGACGAACCGTCGCGCGGTCTGCACCCCGACGACGTCACCGCGCTGCTGGCCGCACTCGAAGCGCTCACGGCCGCCGGCCACACCGTGCTCATGATCGAACACGACCTCGACCTGATCGCCGCCGCCGACCACGTCGTCGACCTCGGCCCCGGTGCAGGCCCAGCCGGCGGCAGGATCGTATTCCAAGGCCCACCGGCCGCACTGGCCGCCTACGAAGCATCGCGGACCGGGCAGGCGCTGGCAGCCCGGGTTCGATGCGCCGGTTCCTGAATCGCCCTTCTGACCACCTCGCGCAGCAGCCTACACGAACGCCTTCGCCGCCAGGCGATCGCGCAACGCGTTGCTGCCACCGTCGAGGACCTCGAAGGTCTTGGCGTCGCGGTAGTGGCGTTCGGCGTGGTATTCGACCGTGTAGCCGTAGCCGCCGAGGATCTGGATGGCTTCGTCGGAAGCCTGCACGGCGGCGTCGACTGCGGTGATGCGCGCATGCGCGGCGGCGTCGGCGGCATCCCCACCCAGGTCAGCGAGACGAGCCGCGTGCCAGGTGAGCTGGCGCGCGGCTTCGACCCTGCGCGTCGACTCCACCAGCTTGCGCTGTACGGCCTGCTGCGCGAGCAGCGGCTTGCCGAACGCGATGCGCTCGGCGGCGTGGTTGCGGCCGACGCGGACCGAGCCGACGCCGGCTCCCACGGCGGCGGCGGCCGTACCGACCAACGCGACCAGTTCGGCCTTGTGCGCGTCGGCGCCGGCGAGCTCGGTGGCGCCGACGCCGTCGCACTCGACGCGGCCGCAAGCAGCGCTGTTGAGACCGAGGCCGGTGGTGGCGGTTCGCGTGCACGCCGATGCATCGACCTGCACCACGGCGTCACCGGCGACGACGATCAGCACGTCGGCTTCCAGCGCGGCAGGCACGAACGCGGCACTGCCGGTGAGCCTGCCGTCGGCGAACGTGAAGCCGTGCTCGGCGCCGATGAACGCCGCAAGCTTGCTGCCGGCAGCCAGCTCGTCGAGCAGGTCGCCGCCGACGCTCTCGAGCGCCATCACCGCCTGCATCTGGCCGATCCACAGGCGCGCCAACGAGCCGCTGTGCTCGCCGACCGCTTCGAGCGCGGCCACGAACGGCACCAGCCCCATGCCGGCACCGCCTTTGTCCTCGGCCAGCGACAGGCCGTAGACGCCGAGTTCGGCCAGCGCGTCACACCAGTCCCGCACGAACGTGCGGTGCTCGTCGAGCTCTTGCGCCTTGGGGGCGACGCTGTCGACGACGAACTTCTTCACCGTGTCGACGACCATCTCCTGGTCGTCCGTGAGTTGCAGGTTGTGCATGATGTTCGGGTGGTGAAGGCGACTCAGCGGCCGCCCTGCCAGTAGTAGAGGAAGCGGGGTCCGGTCGACGTGGTCAACAGTCGTTCCAGCGGCGACGACGCGGCCGGCGCACGCATGCCGAACAGCAGATCGGCGAGTCCGGGCCGGCGACGGCGCTCGACGATCGTGACCTCGTGGCCAAGCCGTGATTCGAACCAGGCGAGCGCCGTCTGGTAGTCGCCGATGTCGTCGACGAGTCCGTGCTCGACCGCCTGCTTGGCGGTGTAGATGCCGCCGTTGGCCACCTCGACGACGGCGTCGCGCGCGAGGCCGCGCCCCTCGGCGACGACATCGACGAACTGATCGTAGAGCTCGTCGACGATGCCGGTCAGCATCGCCCGCTCGGCCGGTTCCATCGGCCGGGTCATCGACAACATATCCTTGTAAGGCGTGCGCTCGGACTTGATCGCAACCTGCTCGACGCCGATCTCCGCGGCCAGCTTGGCGAAGTTGAAGGCGCTCATGATCACGCCGATGCTGCCGCTGATCGACGTGCGCCGACTGATGATGTGTTCGGCCGCAACTGCGGCGTAGTAGCCGCCCGACGCACACATGTCGCCGAACAGCGCGCACACCGGCACCTTCGGGTTGCGGTCGCGGAAACGGCGAATCAACTGGTAGATGCGATCCGAGTCCGTGACGCCACCACCGGGCGAATCGATGTAGAGCAGCACACCTTCGACGCGTTCGCTCTCGGCATAGCGCAACGCCCGCTGCACGCTGCTGACCGAGCCGCCTGCCGCACCGAGCACCGGATTGCTGCCTTCGGCGATCGCGCCGCGGATCGGCACCTGCAACACACGGTGCGCACCGTCGCGCACGCCGGCGACGAAAGCCTCGTCGTAGACGCCGCCGTTGGGATCGCCGAGGCCGCCGCTCGCCAAGCTGCCGACGCTGAGCAACAGCAGCAGCACGTTCAAGCCGGCGGATGCGACCAGCAGCACGCCGAGGAAGATCGCGACGAAGAACGCCACCCCGCGCGACTCGCGCGGCGCCGGTGGCGTCGGCGGTGACGGCCACTGCGGCTGCTGCGGCGGCACGCCAGGCGGCGGAGTGGGCGGCGTCGACGAACTCATGCGAGCAGCCCGCGGGCGATGACCAGGCGCTGGATGTCGGTAGCGCCTTCGTAGATCTCGGTGATGCGCGCATCACGCAGCAGCCGTTCGGCCGGATTGCTGCCGTCGACGCCCGCCAGGCCGAGCATCGACACGGCGCGCCGCGCCGCGCGATTGGCGAGCCGCGAAGCGCACGACTTGGCCATCGCCGCCTCGGTGCTGCAGCGCACGCCCTGGTCGCGCAGCACCGCTGCGCGCCAGGTCAGGAAGCGATAGGCGTCGAGATCCGAGGCGAGGTCGGCGAAGTCCCACTGGTCGGGCTGCGAGGCGTTCGGTCGCCCCTTGTGGTCGACCTGCTTGCCGAGGTGGTCCCGCATCAGATCGATCGCCGCACGGGCGATGCCGAGCGACTGTGACGCGATGCCGAGCCGACCGCCATCGAGTGTGTCGAGCGCGATCTTGAAACCGATGCCCTCCTCGCCGATCAAACAGTCCGCTGGCACCTTGACGTTCTCACAGACGATCTCGGTGGTCGGCGAACCGCGCAGGCCGAGCTTACGCTCCTTCTTGCCGACGCTGACACCGTCCCAGGTCTTCTCGACGACGAACGCCGAGATGCCGTTGACGCGGTCCTCGCCGGTGCGCGCGAAGATCACGAACAGGTCGGCTTCGCTGCCGGTCGTGATCCACAGCTTGGCGCCGTTCATCACGTAGTGGTCGCCGTTCTTCTTCGCCTCGCAGCGCAGCGCCGCGGCGTCGGAACCGGAGAACGCCTCACTCAGGCAGTAGGCGCCGAGCCATTCGCCGGTGACCATCTTCGGGAACCAGCGCTTCTTCTGCTCCTCGTTGCACCACTTGCCGAGCAGCGAGTTCACCAGCGAGTTGTGCACGCTGATGGTCACGCCGGTCGCCGCGCACGCCGAGTTGATCTCCTCGAGCATCACGCAACTGGCGAGGTTGCCCATCGCCGAGCCGCCGTGTTCTTCGGCCACGGTCGTGCACAACAGGCCGAGCTTCGCGGCGGCCGCTACGGCCTCCCGCGGAAACCGGGCCTCGGCGTCGTAGCGCGCCGCATCCTTCAGGTGCTCCTGCGTGTAGGCACGCACCTTCTGCTGGAACTCGACCAGCTCCGGCGACAACTGGAAGTCGCTGACCTGCACTGCGGACGTCATCGTTGGTTCGGTCACCTGCTGTAGTCGTAGAAACCCTTGCCGGTCTTACGGCCGAGGTGGCCGGCGGCGACCAAGCGCCGCATCAACGGACAGGCGCGGTATTTGTCGTCGCCGAGACCGTCCTTGAGCACGTCCAGGATCGACACGCAGACGTCGAGTCCGATGAAGTCGGCGAGCGTCAGCGGCCCCATCGGATGGTTCATGCCGAGCTTCATGATCTCGTCGATCGCCTCGCGCTCCGCGACGCCCTCCATCAGGGCGAACGCAGCCTCGTTGATCATCGGCATCAGGATGCGGTTGGCGACGAAACCCGGGTAGTCGTTGGCCATCACCGGAATCTTGCCGAGCGCCTCCGACCACTGGGTGACCAGCCTGCAGGTCTCGTCCGAGGTGTCGTTGCCGCGGATCACCTCAACCAACTTCATCAGCGGCACCGGATTCATGAAGTGCATCCCGATGACCTTGTCGGCCCGCCCGGTCTTGGCGGCGAGCACGGTGATCGAAATCGACGACGTGTTGCTGGCCAGGATCGCGTCCTGCGGCAAACGCGAGTCGGCGGCATCGAACACCTTCTGCTTGACGTCGAGGTTCTCGGTGACGGCCTCGACACACAGTTGCACGTCGCCCAAGGCCCCCATCTCGGTCGACGGGTGCAGCCGCGCCTTGGCCGCCTCGACGTCATCGGCGCTCAGTCGGCCCTTGTCGACCAACTTGCCGAGGCTCTTGTGGATGGTGGCGACGCCTTTCTCGAGGCCCGGCTCGTAGACGTCGATCAAGTGGGTCTCGACGCCGCAGGTGGCGAACACCTGCGCGATGCCGTTGCCCATGGTGCCGGCACCGATCACGGCGACGGCCTGCGGAAGTTGCTTGTCGGTCATGTTCGTCCTCAGATGCGTTCGACGGCCATCACCACGGCATTGCCGCCACCGAGGCACAAGCCGGCGAGGCCAGTGGTCTTGTCGTGGCGCTGCAACGCGTGCAGCAGCGTCACCAGGACGCGCGTGCCCGAACAGCCGATCGGGTGGCCGAGCGCGACGGCGCCGCCGTGCACGTTCCACTTCGCCGGATCGGCCTCGAGTTGCCGCTGCAGCGCGACCATCTGCACGCTGAACGCCTCGTTCATTTCGATCAGGTCGAAGTCGGCGACCGAGACGTTCATCAAGGTGCACAGCTTCCGGGTCGCGACCTCGGGCGCCATCATCACCCACTCGGGCGCCATGCCGCCGGTCGCGTAGCCGGTGATGCGGGCCATCTTGGTCAGGCCGTGCGCGTCGGCGAACTCCTCGTCACAGACGATCGTCGCCGCAGCGCCGTCGTTGATCGAGCTGGCGTTGCCGGCCGTCACCGTGCCGTCCTTCTTGAAGGCCGGGCGCAGCTTGGCCAGCGCCTCGGGCGTCGAATCGCCGCGCGGCCCCTCGTCCCGACGGAACGGAATCGGGTCCTTCTTTCGCTGCGGCACCTCGACCGTGAGTATCTCGGCATCGAACGCGCCGGCCTCCTGCGCGGCATGGGCCTTGCGATGGCTCTCGGCGGCGTAGGCGTCCTGCTCCGCACGGGTCACGCCATACTTCTCGGCCACCAGTTCCCCGGTGTTGCCCATGTGGAAGTCGTTGTAGTGATCCCACAAACCGTCCCAGACGATGCTGTCGAGCGCCTGCGTGTGGCCGAGGCGGGCCCCGGCACGCGCCGCCGGCAGCAGGTAGGGCGCGTTGCTCATCGACTCCATGCCGCCCGCGACCGCGCACTTCAGGTCGCCGGCCTTGATCGCCTGCGCGGCCAGCATCACCGTCTTGAGCCCCGAACCGCACACCTTGTTGATCGTGACCGCCGCCTGCGAGTCCGGGATGCCGGCGGCGCGCAGGGCCTGCCGGGCCGGGTTCTGGCCGAGACCGGCCTGCAGCACGTTGCCCATCAGCACCTCGTCGACCTGGTCGGCGGGCACGCCGCTGCGCCGCAGGGCCTCGGCGACGGCCAGACCGCCGAGTTGCGGCGCGGAGAACGGGGACAGAGCACCCTGGAACTTGCCGATCGCGGTCCGGCAGGCGCTGACGATGACGGGACGACCCATGCGATTCGTGTGCGGTTGGTGGGTATGCGTGCCGGCGACGCGCGCGCCGGCTCAGTTCGAGGGCGACCAGTGTAGCGACCCGCGGTGCTGCGACCACGCCGAGCACGGCTTTCCGGCGCGAACGCAGCCCCGACGCTACAGGTCGGCCGTACAGGAATGCGGCCCGCCGGACGGTTGTTTCGTCCGGCAGGCCGATTCGGGGGGGACTGGTGGAGCCGAGGGGAGTCGAACCCCTGACCTTTGCATTGCGAACGCAACGCTCTACCAACTGAGCTACGGCCCCGTAGGTCGGGCGGACAAGCTAGCGAGTGCGAACCGCCCAGTAAAGAGGCTGACCCGTGCGGTTTTTCGGGACCATCACCTGGCCCGATCTACGCATGAACCAGCACCCCCGGCACGCACCATCCACGCCCATGCGGCAGAAGAGCGGCCGCCTACGGCGTCCGTTCGCTCTGCGAACTCCTTGGCAGAATGCTCGGCGTGGCCACGGCCACGCCTGCGCTTCTGCAGTCGCCTTCCTTGCCTGGACGCGGATTGCACGCACCGGGGGCGCTGTTTCATGCATAGACCGGGCTGGCCGCGATCGCGACACCCCGGCGAACAAGGCAACACTGTCCCCGCGCCCGACCCGCGATTCTCGCAATGGGACGGGCTGCGCGCACCCCCTACGGACGTCCCGGACTTGGACGCAAGCTCGTTCGGCTCGCGTGCCGATGTGGAAACCGTACGAGGGGACCTCGCCAACAGAATCACCACATGGTCGAGCAATCAGAATCGTCCGCAGGGGCCAGCAAGCGCGCCACCATCTTCGCGGTCACATCCGGCAAGGGTGGCGTGGGCAAGACGTCGTTGTCGGTCAACGTCGCCTGCGAGTTCAGCCGCCGCGGCTACCGAACGATCATCATCGACACGGACCTCGGCCTCGCGAACGCCCACATCCTGGCCGGCATCAAGCCCGAGAAGACGCTGTCGGACTACATCGCCGGCACCGCCGAACTCGCCGACATCATCGTCGACGGCCCGTGCAGCGTGAAGTTCATCAGCGGCGGCAGCGGCGTCAAGGACATGGCCAACCTCGACGACAACGGCCGCGCGCAGATCTGCTTGGCGGTCGAGGACCTGACCCCGTTCTGCGACATCATCATCCTCGACACCGGTGCCGGGGTTTCGAAGGGCGTCACCGACTTCGTCACCCTGGCCGACCAAACGGTGCTGGTGACGACCAGCAACTTCGCCGCGATCGCCGACGCCTACGGCATCGTCAAGGTGATCGTACAAGACGGCTACGACAAGCCGATCCACGCCGTGGTCAATCGGGTGCGCTCGCCCGAGGAGGCGGAGCAGGTGTTTCTGAAGTTGAAGGGCTGCACCGAGCGCTTTTTGGGCTTCGACCTCAACTGGCTCGGACTGCTGCCGGAAGATAGCTCCGTTGAGGGCGCCGTTTTGAAGCGCGCGCCATTCAGCGAAGTATTCCCCGGCAGTGTGGCCGCGCGCTACCTCGCCAAGCTGGTCTCGGGCCTCGAACGCTACGTGAAAGGCTCGCAGCCAGCGCCGCAAGCCGCCAAGGACTGACGGGGAGAGGCGATGACCCGCGCGGGCGGGTCGCAGTAGGGATCAACAGGGAAACAGGGGATGGAACGGATGACCCACACGACGAACCAGGGCACGAACAACAACACGGACCAGGCCTCGGGCAAGCTCGCGGCGAACGAGGAGCAGTTCGGCCGCCAGGCCAACAAGGGCATTCTGGCCGACAAGATCGCCGAGGAATTGAACGTGCCGCGCCGCACCGCGACGCGCGTGCTCGACGCGGTGCTCGACTCGATCAGCGAGCTGCTGCACTGCCGCGGCAAGGTCGCGGTCAAGGGCTTCGGCACCTTCGAGCGCCGGATCCGCAAGGGCCGGGCCTACAAGCACCCGCTCACCGGCGAGAGCATCGACGTCGCCAACAAGGAGACGGTCATCTTCAAGCCGAGCGACCAACTGATCGCGGAGACGCGCAGCAATGCCGCCCCGCGCGCCAAGAAGCCGGCGCCGACGCCGACCGACGACATCCTGTTCAAGGGCTGATCGGTCGCCCGTCATCACGGCGAACGGGGGAGCTGGCCGCGGCCAGCCCCCCGTTTCGCTTTCTGTCGTTCGCGCCGGGCTGCGGCCGGGCTATCGTGGCGCAGGTGACCGGGCACGAGGAATACACTGCGGCTTGCGTGCAGTTCGATGTCGTCGCGGGCGACAGCGACGCGAACGTTGCCGCCATGCGCAGCGGAATCGAGGAAGCGACCGCCGCCGGCGCGCGCCTGTGCGTGCTGCCCGAGCTGTGGTCGACGTCCTTCCTGACCGAGTTCGACGACGGCGTGTTCGCGGCCGCCGCCGAGGCCGATGAAGCGCTGCGACGGCTGACGGAAGAGCACGCGCTGCTCGCCGTCGGCAGTTCTCTCGAGGCCGCGGGCGGCCAGGTGTTCAACACCGCACGCGTCTACCAGCGTGGGGAGCTGCTGGCGAGCTACCGCAAGGTCCACCTGTTCTCGCCGAACCTCGAACACCGCCACCACGATCGCGGCGACACGCCGTGCGTCGTCGACACCGAGTTCGGGCGGCTCGGCGTGCTGATCTGCTACGACATCCGCTTCCCCGAACTGGCGCGCTACTACTTCCACCGTGGCGTCGAAGTGCTGGTCGTGCCCGGCCAGTGGCCCGAAGCGCGCGCCCAGCACTGGCGCACCCTGCTGCGCGCGCGCGCGATCGAGAACGAGATGTTCGTGATCGGATGCAACCGCACCGGCCAGGAAGCGTCGCTGCGCACCGACGAACCGATGCCGTTCCCCGGCGACAGCCGCATCATCGACCCGACCGGAGAGCTGCTCGCCACCGGCAACGGCGATGCCGGCGCCGTGGTGGCGCCGATCGAGCCGCGCAAGGTGCGCACCATGCGCCGCATCCTGCCGGTCGCGCGTGACCTTCGCCCCGAGATCTACAGAGCGTTGCTCGCGGAGGCCTACGACGACATGGTCAGCGGCACCCGCGAAGCGCAGCAGAAGGAATCACTCGACGAACGCCTGTAGGCGGCGCAGCTTGGCCGGCCGCTTGATGCGCCCGAGTGCTGCGTTCTGCAGTTGGCGCACGCGCTCCGCCGTGATGCCGAGGTCCTCGGCGATCTCGCCGAGCGTCTCCGGCTCACCGCCGTCGAGCCCGAAGCGGCGCCGCAGGATGCCCTGTTCGCGCGCCGGCAGGTCGGCCATCACGTCCGCCAGCACCTCGCGTAGGTCACCCGCCGGAATCGCGTCGGGAACCGGCACCTGCTCATCGTCGGCGAGCTGCTGGCCGAGGGTGCGCCCTTCGTCGCTGCCGATGTCGGCGTCGAGACTGACTGCGTAACGCCGCGTCGACAGCACCCAATCGACTTTCGACTCAGCCACACCGATGCGCCGGGCGATCTCGGCGTGCGTGAGTTCGCGGCCCTCGCGCCGGCCGCCCTCCTGCGCGCGGCGGATCTTGCCGAGCACCTTCTGCACCCAGATCGGCACGCGCACCGTGCGCGACCCGTTGTAGAGCATCTTCAGCACCGCCTGGTGGACCCAGTATTGCGCGTAGGTCCGGAAGCGCACGTCGCGCCGCCAGTCGAAGCCGTCGATCGCCTGGAACAGCGACGCGTTGCCCTCCTGCACCAGGTCCTGCGCGTCGACGCCCAGGTTGCGGTAGCGGTTGACCGTGCTGAGCACGATGTAGAGGGCGCCCTCGACGTAGAGGTTGCGCAGTTCCTGGAACTGCTCGACCATGCACTCGACCCACCTGCGTGAGGGCGACTTCGCGCGCGGTTCCGGCCGCTCCGCGAGCGCCGCCAGCACGCGACCCGACGGCTGCTTCAGCAGTTCGCGGGCGCGCTCGGCGGCGATGCCGAAACGGCCGAGCGCCCACACCAGCAGTTCGCGCAGGAACTCGTGCCGACGGGCCATGCGGAACTCTTCCTCACGGTCCATCGGGGCGATTCGCCGCAGATCCGCCGAGTAGAGCGGGTCGCGGATGTCAGGCAGGTCCGGAGCAGCTGTCATTGTGGCAGTTTCGGCACGACGCTGCCGGTAGCCCAGCAAATCGAGCGTCGCCTCGGCGCGCGCGAACGCTCGCGCCAGCTTCTGCACGTTGGCCGCGAACGCAGCGGTTTCGACGTCGAGCAGCGCGTCGAGCTCTGCCAGCGTAACCTTCTGCTGAGGAAGGAGTTTGGGGGCGTTTCGGCGAAGGATCTTGGCTACCACCATGGCGTATCGGGCTCCGGGGGACGCGCGTGATACGACTCCCGGGCGCGGACGAAACTTCGCCCGCCGCGCAGAAAGCCGAACACGCTCTCCGTCCGGTGGAACAACAAGCGTGCCCGAAGGGTTCGCACCGGAGCGGGCCGCGCAGGCGCCGTCCGTGCGGACGCGGCGCCGTCTATTTGCGGCGAGCGAGCAGCAGCACGATCACGAGCAGGATCACGCCACCGCCGGCGAGCAGCGGGAGCGGCAACCCGCCTTCGTCCGAGGTCGGCGGCAACCCGCCGGACGTCCCGCCGGACTCCGCTTCATCGGGTCCGGAGCCGTCGCCGACGGCACTTCCGCCGTCGGGCTCGGGCACGCTGCCTGCACTGCCGGTCAAGACGTCCGGGGCCGCCCGCCCCCGATCCGAAGTCCCGCCCGCGTCGGCGGTGGTTTCGACCGGCTGCGGGCGCACCTCCGGCTCCTTCGGGGCGACCGGCGCCTTGCGGCCCTCGACCTCGGGATCGAGGTGCGGGCCGACCACGATCTCGGTCGAGACCCGTTCGATGAAACGACCGAGCACGTTGGCGGTGTTGCCGTCGTAGAGGTCGAACTGCAGATCGAAGCTGACCGGCAGCTTCTCGCCGAGCTTGGCGGTCGCCGGCACGGTCACCGGCACCTCGAACTCGGCGGTGTTCTCGTAGACCGGCCGGCCGACGTAGGCCTTGGCCATCGATCCGGGCGTCGCCGGATGAGCCGTCAAGCCGCCGAACGAGAGCGGGCTCGCGGACGAAGGCGGCAGCATCACCACCTGCGACGGGGCCGGCAGCACCGACTTGCCCTGCAGGATCGCCGAGATCAACACCGTGCCGGTCTGGCCCGGCAGGAGCTTCGGTGGCCGGCAGGCTGCGACGAACGTGCACAGGCCGCGCGAGCCGCGGCGCTTGCCGTGTTCGAGGCGTTCCTCGGGCGTCATGTTGCGCAGCTTTTCCGGCGTCAGCTCACCGTCGGGCCCGGGTTTGCCCTTGCGCGCCGCCTGATCGAGGATGCGCCTGGTGCGCGGCCCCTCGTCGCCACCTTCGTTCTGGGCGGGCAGGGACAGGACGACGCCGGCGAGGACGGCGAGGAACGGAAGGACGCGGTTTCGGCTGGAGATCATGCTGCAGAAGAGCCGGCTCGGGCGGCGGCCGGGGTCGACGGGGAAGCGTAGCGGCGGACCGCGACCTTCGACGTGCCCACTCGCGAGAACTTCCCCGGTCGGGCGCGCCCCGCGCATTCGGGCCTTGATATGGCCCCATTCCGTGGCTAGTTAGGCGCCCCCGATGCCCGCCGACGCCGCCCCCACAGAATCCCAGGTCCTCGACGCGCTCCGCGCCGTGCGCGACCCCGACCTCGACAAGGACATCGTAAGCCTCGGCTTCGTCAAGGGCTTGCGTATCTGCGGTGGCAACGTCGCGTTCCAGATCGAACTGACGACGCCCGCCTGCCCGGTCAAGGACCTGATGAAGTCACAGGCCGAGGCCGCCGTGCGCAAGCTCCCGGGCGTCGCCGTCGTCGAAATCGAGATGACCGCGCAGGTCACCGCGAGCCGCCCCCTCCTCGGCGACAAGGGCACGATCCCCGGCGTCAAGAACGTGATCGCGGTCTCGTCCGGCAAGGGCGGTGTCGGCAAGTCGACCGTCGCGGTCAACCTGGCGTGCGCACTGGCGAAGACCGGCGCGCGCGTCGGCGTGCTCGACGCCGACGTCTACGGACCCAACGTGCCGCTGATGCTCGGCATCCGTGGCGAACCGCAGGTCGTCGACAAGCGCATCGTGCCGTTCGAAGCGCACGGCCTGCAGGTGATCTCGATGGGCCTGCTGGTGGCCGAGGACCA